>NZ_JBHXRL010000011.1:0-281817 GCF_042717315.1 Streptomyces sp. NPDC058650 | reverse complement strand
GTGTCCGAGGGGGGACTTGAACCCCCACGCCCGATAAAGGGCACTAGCACCTCAAGCTAGCGCGTCTGCCATTCCGCCACCCGGACAAGGTGTCTGTCGCTTCGGGGTTTCCCTCGCGGCGACAGAGATAACTCTACCAGGGGTTTGAGGTGCCCCTCACCAGGGTTTTCCGTGGTCAGCGGCGTGGAGCAGCCCGAATCTCCATGATCCAGTCCGAATTGTCCGATGGTACGCACAAGGTGTGTTCGAGCGCGCACGGAGAGTGGTCGGGCGGCCTCGGACCCCTGCGTGAGGGGCCCGAGGGATGGCTCAGCGGCCCTTCTCCCGCAGGGAGTGGAGGTGGGCGCTGGACCTGCGGGCGAAGTCGAGCGAGTCGACCGGGTTGTCGCGCTCGGCCTGCCAGTGGTGGGCGTGCCTGCCGTGGTGGGTGCGGTTGACCGCCGAGATGAAGCGCCGGTAGTCGATGTCCCCGTCCCCGACGTCGGTCATCCGGTAGCCGTAGGGAACGGCGGAGTCGTCGCGGTCGCCGTCCTTGACGTGGAACAGCGGGTAGCGGTGGGGCTGGGCGAGGACGTAGTCGAGGGGGTCGAAGGGGGCGGGGGTGCCGTCCGGACGCGTCGAGTAGCGGTACTGGCCCACGTAGGCCCAGAAGACGTCCATCTCCAGGTGGACGAGGTCCGGATCGGTCTCCGCGAGGAGGACGTCGTAGAGCCGCACGTCCGGGCGGTCGGTGGCGAAGGAGAACTCCTCGGAGTGGTTGTGCTGGTAGAACTTCATGCCGCGCCTCCGTGCCGCGGCGCCGAACCGGTTGAACTCCTCGGCGCAGCGCTTCCAGCCGTCGACGGTGGCGCCGTAGCGCCACGGGCCGGAGGCGGTGCCGATGTGGGGCAGACCGAGGGCCGCCGCGTCGTCGAGGACCCGGTCGAGGTTCTGGGCGAAGGTGTAAGCGCCGGGGTCGCTCGCGTAGTAGCCGACGTGGCTGCCGATGCCGCGCAGTCCGTGGTCGCGGGTGAGGCGCTTGAGTTGGGCGAGCGTGAGGGGGCCGCCGGTGCCCTGGGTGTAGCCGGCGTACTCGACCTCGTCGTAGCCGAACCTCTGGAGCTCGGCGAAGACCGCGGCGAATCCGAGGGCGGCGATCTTGTCGCGCAGAGAGTAGAGCTGGATGCCGAGGCGGCCGGGAGGCAGAACCGGCCTGCCGTGGCCCGTGCCATGGGGTGCGGCGGCAGGGGCCGCGGAGGCGGGGGTGGCCGCCGCGCCCAGCAGGGCGGCGGCGGTCGCGCCGGCGGCGACGCCGAGCATGTTGCGCCTGCTGAGCCGGTGGGTGAGCTCGGGGTCGGCGGCTTCCGTACGGCGGCTGAGATTCATCTGTGGACAACTCCTCGGGTGTCGGTGGGGGCTGCTTCACTGGAGTCAGGTCGGCACCTCAGGCGAGTCCGGCCCGTCGGAGCAGCAGGGACTTCACATCGGTGGCCGCGACGCGGCCGCTGACGGCGCGGGGGGTGGAGCACAGAATGAGCGGACCTACGTCATCGCTCGTGGGGAGGCGGCCATGGCTGCCGCGAATAGGTGAGGGGTCGAGGGGCACGACCGCGAGCCGGTAGCGCAGTCGGGCGTCGGCTCTTCGCCGGATGGTGGCGTGGACGTGCCGTGCGTGGTGCTCAGGGTCCGGCCGAAGGTGACGAGGGGGGTGTACTGGGCCGCGAGGGAGGCGGGCGGGGTGCCTGTCCTTCGACGGCGCTGCCGAGGGTGTCGGTGAGGACGCGTTCCTTCCCGGCGTTCTTTGGCGGCCGCTGCCGCCGGGTCGGCGAGGGCGGCTCCGTCGCCGCCGCCGAGGGTGCTGTCGGACCAGGCGCGTACGGTCAGGGCCCGTTGGAGGAACATCGGGGCGAGGACGGCCCGCAGGAGGGTCTGTCCGGTCTTGCCGTCGCGGCCCGCGTGGGGCAGTCCGCTCGCCGCGAGCGGTGCGGCGAGGGCGGGGTGGCGCAGTCCGGTGGACGGGGTGAAGTCGACGTACGGGCAGCCCGCGCGGAGCGCGGCGGCGGCGTAGAGGGTGCTGGGTGGGAGCCCGACGCCCCCCGACGCCGGCTCCGTGGAGGCCACACTGGCGACGACGACGCGGTCCAGGCCAATGCGTTCCCGGAAGTCCGTCAGGTCGGCGGTGAAGGTGGCGACGAGCTGTTCGTCGGTGCGGGTGTCGCCGGGGAGGGGCCCGCCGGGGCGGATCTCCCGGTCAGCGGCTTCGCGTTCGGCGGTGACGGCGCTCGCCAGGCCGTACGGGAGGACTCCGGCGGTGGTGAGCTGTTCGGCCCGCTTGGGCAGGGGGCTGTCGGTGGTGTCGTGTCCGCCGAAGACGAGTGTGGCGAGCGGTGGGAGGCCGGCGTCGGCGAGGTCGGGTGTCTCGGTGGCCATGCCGGTGGGCGGGTGCAGTCCGGCGACGAGGGCGGCGCAGCCGGCCACGGTGGTGGTGGCGACGGATCCTCGCGCGCCGATGAGCCAGATTCCCGTGCGGTGTCCGGTGGGCATGTCGACGGCCTCCCTGCTCGTCCTGCGGGGGGGGTGTGGGGGTGGTGTGTGGGGGGACGGTGGGCGGGGTACGGCGGCCCCGCCCACCGTCGGTCAGGGCGCGGTCAGGGCGCGGTCAGGGGGCGGTCAGGAGGAGAGCTCCCTGATCTGGATGTTGCGGAAGGCCGCCCGGTCCGCGGCTCCGTGGTTCTGGATGCCGATGTGGCCGCTGGTGAGGGAGCGGGCGGGGTCGGTGTTGGTGAAGTCGTTGATCTTGACGCCGTTGAGGATGACCTGGAGGCGTTCGCCCTGGACCCGGATCTCGTAGGTGTTCCACTGGCCGGGCGGGCGGAGGACGCGGTCGCGGGCGGTGAGGTTGGCCGTTTTGAAGCCGTAGATGGCGCCGGTGGTGCGGTCGGCGGTGTCGGTGGCGTCGATCTGGATCTCGTAGCCGTTGTTCACGGCCGACCAGGGGTCGTCGGAGGCGGGGAAGCCGACGAAGATGCCGGAGTTGTCGTCGCCGGTGAGTTTCCAGTCGAGGGTGAGGGAGTACGACCGGAATTCCTTGGCCTGGTACCAGAGGAGGCCCATGCCGCCGGTGGAGCGGAGTTCGCCGTCGGTGACGTCGAAGCCGCCGGGTCCGGCCTGCTTCCAGCCTTCGGTGGTTTCGCCGTTGAAGAGGCTACGGCTTCCGGTCCGGGGTCGGCAGTCGGCCTTGACCTGGCCGGTGGCGTACTGGAGTCCGCCCGACAGGTGCTGTCGGAAGGCGGGTTCGGTGTACGACTCCTTGGTGTGGCCTCCGCCGGTGTAGAAGGAGCGGCCGCCGCCGTAGGACTGGCACCAGGCGATGGGGTGGTCGCCCTTCATGGTGCCGCCCTGGTAGGTGGTTTCGTCGAGGGTGGCGAGGATGCGGGCCTGACCGCGGGGGTTGGTGCGGTAGTTGTACCACTCGTCGGTGCGCTGCCAGGGGCCGTCGAGGTGAGCGGTGGCGGGGTGGGTGTGGTCCTCGACGCGTACGGTCGCGGGCTGGATGTGGGGGTGGGACTGGAAGTGGGCGCCGACGAGGCCGCCGTAGAAGCTCCAGTCGTACTCGGTGTCGGCGGCGGCGTGGACACCGAGGTAGCCGCCGCCGGTGGAGACGTAGTTCTCGAAGGCGGTCTGCTGGGCGGCGTCGAGGACGTCGCCGGTGGTGGAGAGGAAGACGACGGCGTCGTAGCGGGCGAGGTTGTTGGTGGTGAACTGGCGTGGTTCTTCGGTGGCGTCGACGGTGATGCCGTGCTCGGCGCCGAGTTCCTTGAGGGCGGTGATGCCGGTGGGGATGGAGTCGTGGCGGAAGCCGGCGGTCTTGGAGAAGACGAGGACGCGTTTGGCGGTGCGGTCGGCGGGGGTGTGGGAGATCGTGAAGTCGTCGAGGTCGTAGAGGGCGCCGGTGCCGCCCTTGAAGACCAGGTAGAGCTGGGTGGTCTTGCGGGGTACGGCGCGGAGGGGGACGTCGACGTCCTGGAAGGTCTCCCAGCTGCCGGTCACGGGGACGGTGGTGGAGCCGAGGAGGGTGCCGGTGGGTGAGCCGGTGCGGACTTCGAGGTAGCCGCCGGTGCCGCCGGAGGAGACGCGGGCGGTGAGCTTGGTGGCGCCGGTGAGGTTGTACGGGGTGAAGGAGATCCAGTCGCCGTCGTTGATGTCGCCGACGGTGCGACCGCCGTTGGCCTGGGTCTTGTCGTAGGTGCGGATGCCGTTCTGGCTGTCGAAGTGTTCGGCCTGGCGGTGGCGGGGCTGGAGTTTGGCCTGGTCGCGGCCGGTGAGGGCGGCTTGTCCGCCGCCTCCGCCGTCGGTGTACTCGGCGGTGAAGACGGCGAAGATGTTGGCGTCGTCGTCGTGGCCGCCGTCGGCGGAGGTCTTGATGGTGCCGGTGCAGCCGTTGGCGGAGGTGACGGGATGGCCGTGGCTGTCGTGGCCGAGGACGTAGGTGACCTTGATCTTGGCGCAGTCGATGGGGCCGGTGGTGGCGTCTTCGGGGTCGGTGACGGTCACCTTGAAGGGGATTTCGTCGCCGAAGGAGAAGAGGGCTCCTTCAGCGGGGAGTTGGAGGTCGACCTTGGGTGCGGTGTTGCCGACGACGATGTGGGCGGAGGCTGATCCGGTGCGGCCGGTGGGGTCGTGGGCGGTGACGGTGGCGGTGTAGGTGCCGTTCTTGCGGTAGGTGTGGGTGGGGTTGGCGGTTGCTGCGGTGGTGCCGTCGCCGAAGTCCCAGGTGTAGGTGAGGGGTTCACCGTCGGCGTCGGTGGTTCCGGCGGAGGAGAAGGCGACCTTGAGGGGTGCGGTGCCGGAGGTCTTGTTGGCGGTCGCTTCGGCGACGGGTGAGCGGCCTCCGGTGGCGTTCTCGATGCGGTAGAGGCCGGAGTTGTCGTCGCCGCCGAACCAGGCGGTTCCGTAGTCGAGGACGTAGAGGGCGCCGTCCGGCCCGAAGGCCATGTCCATGATCTGGGTGCCGGTCCAGGGCACGGGGTTGATGGACTGGACGGTGCCGTCGGTGTCCTGGTCGACGCGCTTGATCCAGCGGCGGCCGAACTCGCCGGCGAAGAAGTCGCCGTCGTAGGCCTCGGGGAACTTCACCGGGGAGGTGTTGGCGGGGTCGTACCGGTAGACGGGGCCGCCCATGGGTGATTCGGAGCCGGTGCCGAACTCGGGTACGGAGCCGCCGTTGTAGGGGATCCAGGCGGGTTCGGCGGCGGGCAGGTCGACGAGGCCGGTGTTGTGGGGCGAGTCGTTCCTGAGGGCTCCGCAGTCGAAGGTGGCGCCGGAGGTGCCTGTGGCGAAGTCGTAGTCGACGTAGGGCTCGTTGTCGCCGGTGCAGAAGGGCCAGCCGAAGTTTCCGGGCTTGGTGACGCGGGCGAACTCGACCTGTCCGGCGGGGCCGCGGGTGGGGTCGGCGGCGCCGGCGTCGGGGCCGTAGTCGCCGACGTAGAGGATGCCGGTGGCCTTGTCGACGCTGAAGCGGAAGGGGTTGCGGAAGCCCATGGCGTAGATCTCGGGCCTGGTCTTGTCGGTGCCCGGGGCGAAGAGGTTGCCGGCGGGGACGGTGTACGTGCCGTCGTCGGCGACCTTGATGCGGAGGATCTTGCCGCGGAGGTCGTTGGTGTTGCCGGAGGTTCGGCGGGCGTCGAACGCGGGGTTGCGGCCGGGGCGTTCGTCGATGGGGGTGAAGCCGTCGGAGGCGAAGGGGTTGGAGTCGTCGCCGGTCGACAGGTAGAGGTTGCCCTGGGCGTCGAAGTCGATGTCTCCGCCGACGTGGCAGCAGATGCCGCGGGTGGCGGGGATGTCGATGACCTTCTTCTCGCTGGCGTTGTCGAGGGTGAGGTCGGCTTTCAGGGTGAAGCGGGAGAGGCGGTTGACGCCGTCGTACTTCGCGAGGTCGGCGGGGGTGCCGTCGTTGGGGGCGTCGCCGGCGGGGGTGGTGAGGGGTGGGGCGTAGTAGAGGTAGATGGCGTGGTTGCGGGCGAAGTCCGGGTCGAGGCCGATGCCTTGGAGGCCTTCTTCGTCGTGGGAGTAGACGGGGACAGTGCCGATGACGGTGGTGTTGCCGGCGGCGTCGGTGCGGCGGAGTTCGCCGTTGCGGGAGGTGTGCAGGACGCTGCGGTCGGGGAGTACGGCGAGGGACATGGGTTCGCCGACTTCGGCGGCGCCCTTGGCGAGGGTGACCTGCTGGAAGTCCTCGGCAGCGGCGGCGGGAGCGGCAGCCGTGGCGGGGTCGCGGGTGGGGGTCTCGGTGTCGGCGGCGTGGCCGGTGGGGGCGCCGAGGGTGAGGCCGGCGAGGGCGAGCACGCCGCTGGTGAGCAGGGCGAGGGATTTTCCGGCGAGCGGGGTCCTGGTGCGGGGCCGTCGTTGTCTGTGCACGAGTGTCCTCCGGGAAGGGGGCCGGTCGTACGGGGTCCGCCGTGCCATGGGGGGCGCGGGGCGGGGTGGGGTGGGTGCCGTGGCGCCCGGGAGCGGCGTGCGCCGTCACGCCGTCCGGGGGGCGATGGGCGCGGCGGGTGGGCCGCGACAAGAGGCGCCATGTACACATCAGGTTCGTCTGGGACCGTAGCGGTGTTCGTCCGGGTCGCAAAGCCCTTGTGCGCGAGGAGGTTCGAACTTTCTCCCCCCAGTGGACAAAGGCGTGCGCGGGCAGCACGGCCCGGCCCGGCGGCGCTGTCGCCGCCGGGCGTGGACCTGCGTGTTCAGTTCAGTCGGCGTTCCCGAAGGCCGCGTCGAAGGAGGCGGCGGGCGGGTCGAAGTCGTACCGCTTGAGGTGGGCGAGTGCCTCCGGGGCGCCGGTCAGGCGGTCCATTCCGGCGTCCTCCCACTCCACCGAGACGGGCCCCGCGTAGCCGATCGACCGGAGCATCCGGAAGACGTCCTCCCAGGGCACGTCGCCGTGCCCGGCGGAGACGAAGTCCCAGCCGCGCCGCGGGTCGCCCCAGGGCAGGTGGGAGCCGAGCCGCCCGTTGCGGCCGTCGAGCCGCTTGCGGGCCTCCTTGCAGTCGACGTGGTAGATCCGGTCGCGGAAGTCCCACAGGAAGCCGACGGGGTCGAGGTCCTGCCACACGAAGTGGCTCGGGTCGAAGTTGAGCCCGAAGGCCGGGCGTCGGTCGACGGCCTCCAGGGCTCGCTGGGTGGTCCAGTAGTCGTAGGCGATCTCGCTGGGGTGGACCTCGTGGGCGAAGCGCACGCCTTCGGCGTCGAAGACGTCGAGGATCGGGTTCCAGCGCTCCGCGAAGTCCTCGAAGCCGCGCTCGATCATGCGCTCGGGCACCGGCGGGAACATCGCCACGAGGTGCCAGATGGAGGAGCCGGTGAAGCCGATGACGGTGTCGACGCCGAGGGCCGCCGCGGCCCGTGCGGTGTCGGCGAGTTCGCGCGCCGCTCGCCGCCGTACGCCTTCGGCGTCGCCGTCGCCCCAGATCCGGGCGGGCACGATCGCCTGGTGGCGTTCGTCGATCGGATGGTCGCAGACGGCCTGTCCCACCAAGTGGTTGGAGATCGCCCAGCACTTCAGCCCGTACGCGTCGAGCAGTTCGCGCCTGCCCTTGACGTACGCGGGATCAGCGAGGGCCTTGTCGACTTCGAAGTGGTCGCCCCAGCAGGCGAGTTCGAGTCCGTCGTAGCCGAAGTCGCGGGCGAGCCGACAGACCTCCTCCAGGGGCAGGTCGGCCCATTGGCCGGTGAAGAGGGTGAAGGGTCGGGGCACGGTCGGACACCTCCTAGCTCGATGCGGGCGTGGGCAGCGGTGCGGGCAGGGACGAGGGCAGCGGCGTGGACAGGGATGTGGATACGGGGGTGTAGAGGGCGTTGTTCCGGGCGCTGTCCTCCACCGCGGCCAGGACCCGCTGGACCTGGAGGCCGTCGGCGAAGGAGGGTGCGGGGGCGGTGCCGCTCGCGATGGCGAGGACCAGGTCGCGGGCCTGGTGGGCGAAGGTGTGTTCGTAGCCGAGGCCGTGACCGGGGGGCCACCAGCCCTCCAGGTACGGATGGTCGGGTTCGGTCACGAGGATGCGGCGGAAGCCGGCGGAGACGGCGGGCTCGGTGTGGTCGTGGAAGGACAGCTCGTTGAGCCGTTCGAGGTCGAAGGCGAGTGAGCCCTTCTCGCCGTTGAGCTCCAGTCGCAGCGCGTTCTTGCGGCCGGCCGCCATCCGGGTGGCCTCGAAGGAGGCGAGTGCCCCGGAGGCGAGCCGTCCGGTGAACAGGGCCGCGTCGTCGACCGTGACCTGCCCGTACGCCTCCGAGCCCGCTCCCCCGCCGAGGCCGCCCGCCGAGGCGCCCGCGAGCAGCGGCCGCCTCCGTACGAAGGTCTCGGTGAGTGCCGACACCCCTACGAGCGGCTCCCCCACCAGGTACTGGGCGAGGTCGACGGCGTGTGCGCCGAGGTCTCCGAGGGCGCCCGAGCCGGCGTGTTCGCGTTCCAGGCGCCAGGTCAGCGGGAAGCCGCGGTCGACGAGCCAGTCCTGGAGGTAGGTGACGCGGACGTGCCGCAGCTCGCCGAGGCGGCCGTCGGCGACGAGCTGTCGCGCGTACGAAAGGGCGGGAACCCGGCGGTAGTTGAAGCCGACCATGGCGATCTGGCCGCGGGCGGCGGCGGCCTCGGCGGCCGCCGCCATCGTCTCGGCCTCGGCCACCGAGTTGGCGAGCGGTTTCTCGCACAGGACGTGCTTGCCGGCCTCCAGGGCGGCGACGGCGATCTCCGCATGGCTGTCGCCCGGGGTGCAGACGTCGACGAGCTGGACGTCGTCGCGGGCGATCAGGGCGCGCCAGTCGGTCTCGGTGGCGGCCCAGCCGTGGCGGCGGGCGGCGGCCCTGACGGCGTCGGGGTCGCGTCCGGCGACGGCGGCGAGGACGGGCCTCAGCGGCAGGTCGAAGGCGCGGCCCGCGGTGCGCCAGCCCTGTGAGTGGGCGGCGCCCATGAACGCGTAGCCGACCATGCCGACGCCGAGCGTCGGCGGTGCGGCCCCGCTCTCCGTCGTGTCCATTCGGTTCCTCCGTTTCGTGGTGCGGCGAGGTCCTGCTCCCGGGGGCGGTCGGGCCGCCCGGGCCGGTCAGCTGAAGCCGGTGGGCAGGTACTCGTCGACGTTCTCCTTGGTGACGACGGCCGAGTAGAGGGTGATCGAGGCGGGGATCTCCAGCTCGGCCATGCCGCCGATGCCCTTCTTCTGGCCGAGGGCGCGGGCGAGGTCGATCGCGGAGGCGGCCATGGTGGGCGGGTAGAGGACGGTGGCCTTGAGGACGCCGTCGTCGGCCTTGATGGCGTCCATGGCGGACTTGGCTCCGGCGCCGCCGACCATGAGGAAGTCCTTGCGGCCGGCTTGGGCGATGGCGCGGAGCGCACCGACGCCCTGGTCGTCGTCGTGGTTCCAGAGGGCGTCGAACTTCGGTTGGGCCTGGAGGAGTTGGGCCATCTTGGCCTGGCCGGACTCGACGGTGAAGTCGGCGGCCTGGCGGGCGACCTTGCGGATGTTCGGATAGTTCTTGAGGGCGTCGTCGAAGCCCTGGGTGCGCTGTTTGGTGAGTTCCAGGCTGTCCATGCCGGCGAGTTCGATCACGGTGGCGTTCGGCTTGTCCTTGAGCTGTTCGCCGATGAACCGGCCGGCGTTGAGTCCCATGCCGTAGTTGTCGCCGCCGATCCAGCAGCGGTAGGCCTGGGGGGAGGCGAAGATCCGGTCGAGGTTGACGACGGGGATGCCGGCCTTCATGGCCTGGAGGCCGACCTGGGTGAGGGCCTTGCCGTCGGCGGGGAGGATGACGAGGACGTCCACCTTCTTGTTGATGAGGGTCTGGACCTGCCCGATCTGGGCGGCGGTCTCGTTGGAGCCCTCGGTGATCTCCAGGGTGACGTCGGCGTACTTCTTCGCGCGCCGCTGGGCGTTCTCGTTGATGGCGTTGAGCCAGCCGTGGTCGGCCTGGGGGCCGGCGAAGCCGATGGTGACGGGGGTGCCGGGCTTGTCGTCGGCTCCGGGGGCGGAACTCGCGGCGGGCGCTGTGTTCTCGGGGTTCCTGGGCTCGTTGCTCGTGCAGGCGGTAAGGACGGCACCGGCGGAGACGGCCGCGCCGCCGAGGAGGAGGTGTCTGCGGCTGGTTTCGGGCATGGCGGTGGATCCCTTCTGGAGAGGGGTGGTGCGCGCGAGGGGGTGGGAGGGGGGTCGTCAGGTGTCGCCGTCGCGGGCCGAGCGGCGCTGGACGAGGACGGCGGCGACGATGATGGCGCCCTTGGCGATCTGCTGGACGTCGCTCTGCAGGTTGTTGAGGGCGAAGATGTTGGTGATCGTGGTGAAGACGAGGACGCCGAGGACGGAGCCGACGATGGTGCCGCGGCCGCCGCTGAGGAGGGTGCCGCCGATGATGGCGGCGGCGATGGCGTCGAGTTCGTACAGGTTGCCGTTGGTGTTCTGTCCGGAGCCGGCGAGGACGATCAGCAGGAACGCGGCGACGCCGCAGCACAGTCCGGAGAGCACGTAGAGGAGGAGGCGCTGGCGGCGGACGTCGATGCCGGCCAGGCGGGCGGCCTCGGGGTTGCCGCCGACGGCGACCGTGCGGCGGCCGAAGGTGGTGCGGTTGAGCAGCAGCCAGCCGGCGCCGGTGACGGCGGCGAAGACGAGGACCAGCGGTGGGATGCCGAGGACGTAGGCGTCGGGGACGCCGAGGTCGAGGACGGAGTCGACGGTGACGATCTGGGTGCGGCCGTCGGTGATCTGGAGGGCGAGGCCGCGGGCCGAGGCGAGCATGGCCAGGGTGGCGATGAAGGGGACCATTCCGCCGTACGCGATGAGGACGCCGTTCACGAGCCCGCAGCCCACGCCGACGACGACGGCCGTGAAGAGGATGCCGACGAAACCGAACTCCTGGGTGGCGAGGGTGGTGGCCCAGACGGAGGCGAGGGCGACGATCGCGCCGACGGACAGGTCGATGCCGCCGCTGGTGATGACGAAGGTCATGCCGACGGTGACGACGCCGATGACGGAGGCCTGGGTCAGGACGAGTTGGAGGTTGGAGGTGGCGAGGAACTCGGCGGGCCGGGTGAGGCCGCCGACGGTGATCAGGACGGCGAGGACGCCGAGCAGGGACAGGTTGCGGACGTCGGCCTTGAGTCCGAGTGCCCGCCAACGGCTGTCCTCGGCCGGGGCCTTGGCCGGGGTGGTGAGGGTCATGCGGTCGGGCTCCCTTCCATCACGAGGTCGAGTACGCGGTGTTCGTCGAGGTCGCGGGCGGGTGCCGTGTGGACGACGCGGCCTTCGCGGAGCACCAGCACGCGGTCGGCGAGGCCGAGGACCTCGGGCACCTCGCTGGAGACGAGGAGGACGGCGAGGCCGTCGTCGGCGAGGCGGCGGATGACGGCGTAGAGCTCGGCGCGGGCGCCGACGTCGACGCCGCGGGTGGGTTCGTCGAGGAGGAGGACGCGGCAGCCGCGGAGCAGCCAGCGGGCGAGGACGGCCTTCTGCTGGTTGCCGCCGGAGAGGGTGCGGACGCGGGCCTCGGGCCGGTCGGGGCGGAGCGAGAGCGTACGGGTGGCGGCGCGGGCGGCCTCGCGTTCGGCGGCGCGGTCGAGCCAGCCGGCCCGGGAGAAGCGGGCGAGGGAGGAGACGGAGACGTTGCGGGTGACGGATTCGAGGAGGAGGAGACCCTGTGCCTTGCGTTCCTCGGGTGCGAGGCCGAGGCCGGCGCGGACGGCGGCGGGGACGCTGCCGGGGCGCAGGGGCTTTCCGTCGACGAGGACGCGTCCCGCGGTGGGTCGCCGTGCCCCGTAGACCGTCTCCAGGATCTCGGAGCGGCCGGAGCCGACGAGTCCGGCGAGGCCGACGATCTCCCCGGGGCGGAGTTCGAGGTCGACGGGTTCGAACTCGCCTTTTCTGGCCAGGCCTTGGACGTGGAGGACGGGTGCGGCGGTGGGCGGGCGCACGGGCCGCTCGGGGAAGACGTAGGGGACGTCCCGGCCGGTCATGAGGGCGACGACGTCCCGGGTGGGTGTCGTGGCGGGCAGTCCGCGGGCGACGGCCCGGCCGTCCTTGAGGACGGTGACGCGGTCGCCGATGCGGCGGATCTCCTCCAGGCGGTGGGAGATGTAGACGACGGCGACTCCGTCGGCGGTGAGGTCGGCGACGATCCGGAAGAGGTTGGCGACCTCGTCGGGGTCGAGGGCGGCGGAGGGTTCGTCCATGACGATGAGGCGGACGTCGTGGGAGAGGGCGCGGGCCATGGAGACGATCTGCCGCTGGGCGGCGGAGAGTGCGCGGAGGTGCCGGTCCGGGTCGATCTCGGGGTGGCCGAGCCGTGCGAGGAGGGCGGCGGTGGCGGTGCGGGCGGCGCCGCCCCGGACGAACCCGGCGGTGGTGGGCTCGTGGCCGAGGTGGACGTTCTCGGCGACGGAGAGCCCTTCGACGAGGTCGAGTTCCTGGTAGATGGTGGCGATGCCGAGGCGGACGGCGGCGCTCGGGGAGCGGAGCCGGACCGGTTCGCCGTTCCAGGTGATCCGGCCCGCGTCGGGCTGGTGGGCGCCGGCGAGGACCTTGATGAGGGTGGACTTGCCGGCGCCGTTCTGGCCGAGGAGGCAGTGGACCTCGCCGGGGGCGACCTCCAGGTCGACGCCGTCGAGGGCGCGGACGCCGGGGAAGGACTTGGTGATGCCGTGCATCGTGAGCAGGGGCGGTTGTTCTTGGGGCATGACGGGGATCCCCTCGGCGGGTACGGGTGGCGCCGGAGCGGGTGGGTGAGGTGGGGCCCGGCGGTGCGGGCCGATGGGCACACACCGCCGGGGAGTCGGCGAGCTACTCGGACGCGCTACGCCGGGGAGAAGAGGTGGTCGCTGATGAGACGGGCCGCGCCGGTGACTCCGGCGGTCTGGCCGAGCTCTCCGAGGACGATGGGGAGGTTACCGGTGGCCAGGGGCAGGGACTGCCGGTAGACCTGGGTGCGGACACTGGCGAGGAGGTTGTGACCGAGGCCGGTGACACCGCCGCCGATCACCACCAGACCGGGGTTGAAGAAGCTGACGAGTCCGGCGATGACCTGCCCGACCCGGTTGCCGCCCTCGCGGATGAGGGCGAGTGAGGTGGCGTCGCCGGCGGCGGCGGCCGCCGCGACGTCGACCGCGGTGAGCCGTCCGGCCGCCGCGAGGCGGGCCGCCAGCTCCTCCGACCTGCCGCCCCGCGCCGCGTCCTCGGCGTCCCGGGCCAGGGCGGCGCCGCTGAAGTGGGCTTCCAGACAACCCGTGTTGCCGCAGGCGCAAGCGCGGCCGTCGGGGTCGACCTGGATGTGGCCGATGTCGCCGGCGCTGCCCGTCGTCCCGCGGTAGACCTCGCCGCCGACGACGATGCCGCAGCCGATGCCGGTGCCGATCTTGATGCAGAGGAAGTCGCCGACGGAGCGGGCGACTCCCGCGTGCTGCTCCCCCATGGCCATGAGGTTCACGTCGTTGTCGACCATGACGGGGCAGCCGAGTTCCTGGCTGAGGGCCTCCCTGACGGGGAAGCCGTCCCAGCCGGGCATGATCGGCGGGGCGACCGGGACGCCCTCGGGGAAGCGGACGGGGCCGGGGACGCCGATCCCGGCGCCGTCGAAGCCTTCCGCGATGCCGGTGTCGCGGAGCTTCGCCGCCATCGACAGGGCCTGTTCGAAGACGGCGACGGGCCCTTCGCGGACGTCCATGGGGTGGTTGAGGTGTCCGAGCACCTCCAACTCGGCGTTGGTGACGGCGACATCGACGGAGGTGGCGCCGATGTCGATGCCGAGGAAGCGGAGTTCGGGAGCGAGTCGGATGTTGTGGGAGCGGCGGCCGCCCCGGGAGGCGGCGAGACCGTCGGCGACGACGAGTCCCGTCTCCAGGAGACGGTCGACCTCGACGGCGAGCTTGGAGCGGGAGAGGTCGATCTGATCGCCCAGCTGCGCACGGGAGTTGGGACCTCCGTCGCGCAGCAGGCGGAGGAGTCGCGCCTGATGCCGGTTGGCGGGTCGTGCCGTCATGCGTCTCACGCGCCCCTCCCTCTCGTCGCACGCTCTCCTTCGGGCTTTCGGCAGGAACGTAGCAGCGGGGTTCCGGGGTGGGAAGAAGTCGCGCAGGAATCCGGGCAGACTTTTTCCCGGATGGGGACAAAGGAGGGGTATCGCGGGAAGAACGGAGGAAGGGAGGAGAAGAGGAAGAGAGGAGAGGAGGCGGGGCGTCAGCGGATCTCGACCAGGCGGGCCGAGACCACCACGTTGCCCTCGTAGCCGGTCGCCCGTGTGAAGGTGCCGCCGCAGGTGATGAGCCGCAGCTCGGGGAGGCCGGAGTCGCCGTAGACCCGTTCGGCGGGGAAGCCCTCCTTGGGGACGACCTCGACCCCGTACACGGCGAAGACCGCGGTCCGTCCGTCACGGCGGACGACTTCCACCCGGTGGCCCTTGCCGAGGGCGCCGAGGTCGTAGAAGACGGCACGGCCGCGCGGGGTGTCGACATGGCCGACGACGACGGCGGTGCCGCGCTCGCCGGGGGTGACCGCGCCGGTGAACCAGCCCGCGAGGTGGTCGTCCTCGGGGGGCGGGGCCTCGATCCAGCCGTCCGCGTCGAGGCCGACCTCCGTGAGGGGCGCGTCGACCCGGACCGCCGGGACGCGGACCCGTACGGGCGGCGAGGCGGGCAGCGGATCCGGTACGGAGTCGGTGACCGGCCCCGTACCGGCCGCCCGGGTGCCGTCGGGGGCGGCCACGGCGAGGGGCTGCGGGGGCCCTTCGGCGCGGAGCTCCTCCGCGCCGCCGCGCACGAGATGCACGCCGACCAGGAGGACGACGACTATGACGCCCCAGGCGCCGCGCGTCCCTGTGCCACCCGGCCCTGTGCCACCCGTCCCCGTTCCGTTCGACCCCGTTCCGTTCGACCCCTGCACGGCCGCGCTCCTCCGTCTCCGCGTGGGTGTGTGGGCGCCCCTCCGCCCCGGTCCTCGTCACACCGGGGTGGAGGGGCAGTCTCGGCCCCCCTGGTCCGGCTGTCGTCAGGCGTTGCCGTCGGCGCCGCGGCGTCGGGTCAGGACGACGGCGGCGCCGAGCGCTCCGGCGATCAGCACGACGCCGGTGACGAGTTCGGTGGCGCCGAGCCCTTCGTCGGCGGAACCGGCCTCGGAGCCGAAGCCGGCCTTCACGCCCTTGTGGGCGCCGGGGGACGTGTCGGGACCCGTGACGTTCCCCGGGTCGTGGCCCGGGCCGGTCGGCGGGGCGATCGTGAGGTTCGTGGTGCCGCGCTCGCCCTTGCAGTCGAAGGTGATCTCGTAGCGGGCGCCCGCCTTGGCGTCGACGTCGACGGTGGCGCTGCCGCTCCGGCCCTCGCTCAGGGTCACCGTGTCGAAGACACCGGAGGTGACGGTCACGGACGGCACTTCGCAGCCGTCGGAGGTGAGGGTGACGGTGCCGCCGGGGGCGACCGTCGCGGGGGTGACGGAGAACCCGAACGACGTGATGTTCGGTTCGTTCTCTTCCGCGAGCGCCGCCAGGGCCGGCGGCGCCGCCGCGAGCCCCAGGGCCGCGGCGGAGAGCAGGGCGGCGGAAGCGATACGTATCGCGCGCATGACGGTCCTCCCGATCACGCGAGGGTGCGGGGGCGAAACGATTCCGCGCCCGTCGACTGGACGACCCTCACCGCGATCGAAGCTAGGTGCGCCCCCGGCGCGCCGCCACCGGGCTCCGCCGAACGGGGCACGGCCGGCCGGCCTGAGCGCCGAAGCCCGCACCCCACCGCCCTTCGGCCCCGTCCCTCGTCCGTCCCGCCTACGGAATCCGGATGACCTGCCCCGCGTACGAGAGGTTGCCGCCGAAACCGAAGAGCAGGACCGGGGCGCCGGAGGGCAGTTCGCCCCGCTCGACGAGCTTGGCCAGGGCCAGCGGGATCGAGGCGGCGGAGGTGTTGCCGGAGTCGACGACGTCGCGGGCGACGATCGCGTTGACGGCGCCGATCTTCGCCGCGAGCGGTTCGATGATCCGCAGGTTGGCCTGGTGCAGCACCACGCCCGCGAGCTCCTCGGGCGCGATGCCGGACCGCTCGCAGGTCTTCCGGGCGAGTGCGGGCAGCTGCTGGGTGGCCCAGCGGTAGACGGACTGGCCCTCCTGGGCGAAGCGCGGCGGGGTGCCCTCGATCCGGACGGCGTGGCCCATCTCCGGGACCGATCCCCACAGGACCGGGCCGATGCCCGGGGCGTCGGCCGGATCGGCGTCGTCCACGGCCTCGACGATCGCGGCGCCCGCGCCGTCGCCGACGAGGACGCACGTGGTGCGGTCCGTCCAGTCGCACACCTCGGTCATCTTGTCGGCGCCGATCACGAGGACCCGGCGGGCGCCCCCGGCCCGTACGGCGTGGTCGGCGGTGGCCAGGGCGTGCGTGAAGCCGGCGCAGACCACGTTCAGGTCCATGGTCGCGGGCGAGGGCATGCCGAGGCGGTTGGCGACGCGGGCGGCCGTGTTGGGCGAGCGGTCGATCGCGGTGGAGGTGGCGACGAGGACGAGGTCGATGTCGTCCGGGGTGAGCCCGGCGGCGGCCAGGGCCTTGCCCGCGGCGTGGGCGGCGAGCTCGTCGACGGGCTCGTCCGGCCCGGCGACGTGCCGGGTGCGGATGCCGACCCGGCTGGTGATCCACGCGTCGTCGGTGTCGACCAATTTCGCGAGGTCGTGGTTGGTGAGCACCTTGGCAGGCTGGTAGTGCCCGAGCGCGGCAATGCGAGTGCCCGTCATACCGGGACCCCCTCGGTGGTTCGTTCGTCCGGCAGGACCCCCCAGTCTTGCCAGCGACTCATGGGTAACAGGTGACGTAAACCACCAACATTCCCCCGTACCGCTTGGCCGACCATGACAAGGGCCCTCGGTGGGGTACGGGCCCCCGGTGACGGAGAATGGCCCCGTCAGGGCCGTTTCCGGCGCGTTTTCGCGGCTCCACGGCCTTTCACACGAGAGAAACGAGTGCGATCACGATGGGACGGGTCACCGAGCGGCGGCGTGTCATGCGGATCCGCGGCGGGGCGGTGAACACGCGGCCCGACACCCTGGTGGCCGAGGAGCCGCTGGAGATCCGGCTGAACGGCAAGCCGATCGCGATCACCATGCGTACCCCGGGGGACGACTTCGCGCTCGCGGCGGGCTTCCTCGTCAGCGAGGGTGTTCTCGCCGCCGCGTCGGACGTGCGGAACATCGTGTACTGCGCCGGGGCCACGGACGACGGCCGGAACACGTACAACGTGGTGGACGTGCGGCTGGCGCCGGGTGTGGTCGTCCCCGACATCAGTCTGGAGCGGAACGTCTACACGACGTCGTCGTGCGGGCTGTGCGGGAAGTCCAGCCTGGACGCGGTGCGCACCACGGCGCGTTTCCCGATCGCCGACACTCCCCCCGTACGGCTCGCGCCCGCCCTGCTGTCCGTGCTGCCGGAGCGGCTGCGGGCGGCGCAGCGGGTCTTCGACTCGACCGGCGGGCTGCACGCGGCGGCACTGTTCGCGGAGGACGGCGAGCTGCTCGACGTGAAGGAGGACGTGGGCCGGCACAACGCCGTGGACAAGCTGGTGGGGCGGGCGCTGCGGGAGGGGCTGCTGCCGCTGGAGCGGGCGGTGCTGCTGGTGTCGGGGCGGGCTTCGTTCGAGCTGGCGCAGAAGGCGGTGATGGCGGGGATTCCGGTGCTCGCCGCCGTCTCCGCGCCGTCGTCGCTCGCCGTGGACCTGGCGGCCGAGACGGGTCTGACGCTGGTCGGCTTCCTGCGCGGGCCTGACATGAACGTGTACGCGGGCGAGCACCGGATCGCCGTGTAGCGACCGCGGTCAGTTCTTCGGCGGGTCGATCATCTGGAGGGTGAGGGTGGCCGGGGGCTTAGCGATGCCGGGGCCGCCGGCCGCCGTCCAGGCGAGGATGTCGTCGAGGCAGTCCTCGTCGAGGGTGAAGCCGATCCAGGCGGCCCGGCCGCCGCGTCGGCGGCCCTCGGTGGAGGGCTGGACGACGACGATATTGGCCTGGGCGCAGGGGCCGAGGCAGTCGCTCGTACGGACGGCCAGGCGGCCGCCGGAGGCCGCGGCGGCCTCGCGGAGCCGGGCGAGCTGGGCGTCGTGGTCGGTGCCGGGGTTCTTGCGGGCGTCGCCGCAGCAGCAGCCCCGGCAGACGACGAGGGAGCAGGGGCGGGCCCCGTACCGTATCGGGACGGGTGTCACTCGCGGCCGTCCAGGGTGATCGCCGAGACGGGTGCGACGGTGCCGAGGCGGGGGAAGTCGAGCTCGACGGAGGCCCGGTGCTCGTCGGCGGTGAGGGCGGTCATGGCGTCCTCGGCGAAGACGAGGTCGTAGCCGAGGTCGCAGGCGGCGCGGGCGGTGGACTCGACGCCGAGGTTCGTGGCGATGCCGCCGAGGACGAGGGTGGTGGCGCCGGATCCCGTGAGCAGTTCGTGGAGTCCGGTGTCGTGGAATCCGCCGATCGTGCGCTTGATCACGACGTGGTCGTCGTCCTCGACGAGGTCCGGGACGAGCTCGCTGCCGGGCGGCTGGGTGGCGACGTTCGGCCGCTCGACGCGGATGTGGACGACGGGTGCTCCGGCGGCCCGGAAGGTGTCGGCGAGCCGGGCCGCGGCGGCGAGGACGTCCGTGCCGGGGCGGGGGGCGAGGGGCAGCGCGACGATGCGCTCCATCAGGTCGACGAGGACGAGCGCGGTGCGGCCGGGATCGAGTGAGGGCATGGGAGCACCGTAGCGGCCCGGATGATCATCGTGGGGCGGGTGGGGGTGTGATCCGGCCGATGGGTGCGGGGCGCCGGGTGGAGGCGGCCGGGACCGGCTCCTCCGGGTCGTGGGAGCGGCGCTTGGCGATGACCGCGCAGACCATCAGCTGCATCTGGTGGAAGAGCATCAGCGGGAGTACGGCGAGCGAGGCGTGCGCGCCGAAGAGGACGCTGGCCATCGGCAGTCCGGCGGCGAGGCTCTTCTTCGAGCCGGCGAACTGGATGGTGACGCGGTCGGCCCGGTCGAAGCCGAGGCGCTTCGCTCCGTACCAGGTCAGTGCCAGCATCACGGCGAGCAGGACGGCCTCGACGGCGAGGAGCAGGCCGAGGCGCGCCGGGGTCACCAGGTGCCAGACGCCGGCGACCATGCCCTGGCTGAAGGCGGTGTAGACGACGAGGAGGATCGAGCCCCGGTCGACGTGTCCGAGGGTCTTCTTGTGGCGGACGAGGAAACCGCCCGCCCGTCGCCCGCCACCACCCTGTTCGACGCGCTGCGCGCGGCCCCTGCCGTTCCACCAGCGGCGCAGGAGCTGTCCGGCCAGGAAGGGCGCGAGGAGCTGGAGCACGATCGTGAGGAGGGAGTCGGCGGAGAGGCCGACCGTGCTGCCGCCGAGGAGGAGGGCCGCGAGGAGCGGGGTCAGGACGATGCCGGCGAGGGAGGAGAAGGAGCCCGCGCAGATCGCGGCGGGGACGTTGCCGCGGGCGATCGAGGTGAAGGTGATGGAGGACTGGATGGTGGAGGGCACGAGGCAGAGGAAGAGCAGCCCGCCGGCGAGCTGGGGGGTGAGCACGGTGGGTACGAGGCCTCGTGCGGCGAGTCCGAGGAGCGGGAAGAGCAGGAAGGTGCTGCCGAGGACGGTGAGGTGGAGCCGCCAGTGCCGGAGGCCGTCGAGCGCCTCGCGGGTGGAGAGGCGGGCGCCGTAGAGGAGGAAGAGCAGCGCCACGGCCCCGGTCGAGGCGCCTTCCGCGATGGTGGCGGCGGTCCCGGACGCGGGCAGGAGCGCGGCGAGGCCGACGGTGCCGAGCAGCGCCAGGGTGTACGCGTCGACGGGGAGCCACGACGGCAGGCGCGGGATGCGGAGGGGCGTGCGGCGGTTCATGGGGCTTCAGATCTGTGGAGTGCGGGTGGGCTTCCATCCTGGTCCGGAGGGCGGTGATCGGGAATCCCGTACAGTGCTCTGACTGTCATCGCGGTTCATGATGAGTACGGTCGTTCCATGTACGAACCGACGCAGCTCCGCACGTTCCTCGCCGTGGCCCAGACGCTGAGCTTCACGCAGGCCGCGCGTCGGCTCGGCGTGCGGCAGTCGACGGTCAGCCAGCACGTTCGGCGTCTGGAGGAGGCGACGGGGCGTCCTCTCTTCTCGCGGGACACGCACAGCGTGGAGCTGACGGAGGACGGCGAGGCGATGCTCGGTTTCGCGCGGGCGATCCTCCAGGCGCACGAGCGGGCGGCGGCCTACTTCGGGGGGACGCGGCTGCGGGGGCGGCTGCGTTTCGGGGCGTCGGAGGACTTCGTGACGACCCGGCTGCCGGAGATCCTGGAGTCCTTCCGGCGCGAGCATCCCGAGGTCGACCTGGAGCTGACGGTCGAGTTGTCGGGGACGCTCCAGGCGCGGCTGGCGGCCGGCCGGCTGGATCTGATCCTGGCGAAGCGGCGTGGCGAGGAGGGCGAGGAGAGCGAGGGGCGGCTCGTGTGGCAGGACTCCCTGGTCTGGATCGGGGCGCCGGGGCTGCGGGTCGAGCCGGACCGGCCGGTGCCGCTCATCCTGTTCCCGCCGCCGGGGATCACGCGGGCGCGGGCGCTGGAGGCGTTGCAGGCGCAGGGCCGGGCGTGGCGGATCGCGTGTACGAGTTCCAGCCTGAGTGCGAACGTCGCGGCGGCCCGGGCGGGGCTCGGGGTGATGGCGCACACGCGGGGCCTGGTGCCGGAGGGACTCGTCCCGGTACCGGCCCGCGCGGGGCTTCCGGAGCTGGGCGAGGTCGGGTTCGTCCTGCTCCGGGGGCGGCGGGGCGGGGCGGCGCAGGAGGCGGCGGACGCGCTGGCGGAGGCGATCCTGGCGGGCGGCGACCGTCTGCACCGGCCGCGCTGAGCGGGGCTCTCGGTGAGCCCCCGTGCGCAGGGGGTACAGATTCCGTGGAGATTCGCGCCGGGCGGGCGTACCGGGCGGTCTGCAACGAACCCGCCGCACCCGTGACTTGACTCTCCTACCCGCCCTGACCTGGAGGAACACGGAATGTCCCGGCTTGGTGAAGGCCCTCCCGCCGGGCAGGCGGGTGGGGTACCGTCACCCGCGCCGTACGGAGCGCGACAGCGGTCCCTTTCAGCCACCGAGCCACCGGTCCGCGGAGCCGTCGAGCCGACGAGCCGACGAGCCGTCGAGGGAGGAGCAGGCCAGTGCGCGAGTTCACCGTGCCGCCCGTCGCGGCGGCGCCTCAGGTCGGCGGCCTGGCGGACGCCGTGTTCGACCACGCCCTCGCCGACCCGGACCGGGTCGCGCTCGGCCGCAAGGGCCGGGACGGCGAGTGGCGGGACGTGACGGCCGCGCGGTTCCGGGACGAGGTCCTCGGGCTCGCCAAGGGGCTGATCGCGCAGGGTGTGCGGTTCGGCGACCGGGTCGCGATCATGTCCCGTACGCGCTACGAGTGGACGCTGTTCGACTTCGCGCTGTGGACGCTGGGCGCGCAGCCCGTGCCGGTCTATCCGACGTCCTCCGCCGAGCAGGTCTTCTGGATGCTGCACGACGCCGAGGTCACGGCGTGCGTGGTGGAGCACGAGGACCACGCGATGACGATCGGGTCGGTGATCGACCGGCTTCCCCGGCTCCAGCGTCTGTGGCAGCTGGACTCGGGGGCGGGGGCCGTGGCCGAGCTGACGGCGGCCGGCGCGGAGATCGACGAGGACGTCGTGCAGCGGCACCGGCGGGCGGTGACGCCCGAGTCGGTGGCCACGGTCATCTACACCTCGGGAACGACGGGCCGCCCGAAGGGCTGTGTGATCACCCACGCCAATTTCATGTTCGAGTCGGACATGCTGACCGGCCGCTGGGACCCGGTCTTCCGGTCCCGGCCCGGGGAGCAGGCGTCGACCCTGCTGTTCCTGCCGCTGGCGCACGTCTTCGGGCGGATGGTGGAGGTGGCGGCGGTCCGGGCCGGGGTGAAGCTCGGGCACCAGCCCGTGATGGCGGCTACGGAACTGTTGCCGGATCTGGCGGCGTTCCGGCCGAGTTTCGTCCTCGCCGTGCCGTACGTCTTCGAGAAGGTCTTCCACGCGGCCCGGCGCAAGGCGGAGAGCGAGGGGCGCGCGGCGCCCTTCGACAAGGCCGTGGAGGTGGCGGTCGCGTACGCGGAGGCGCTGGAGCAGAGGGCGTTCGGCACGGGCCCGGGGCCGTCGGCCGCGCTGCGCGTGCAGCACCAGTTCTTCGAGAAGACGGTGTACGGGAAGATCCGGGCGGCGCTCGGCGGGCGGATGCGGCACGCGATGTCGGGCGGTTCGGCGATGGCCCGCCGGCAGGGCCTGTTCTTCGCGGGCGCCGGGATCACGGTCTTCGAGGGGTACGGGCTGACCGAGTCGTCGGCGGCCGCCACCGCGAACCCGCCGGAGCGGACCCGGTACGGCACGGTGGGGCAGCCGGTCCCGGGGACGACGGTGCACATCGCGGAGGACGGGGAGGTGTGGCTGCACGGCGGGCAGGTCTTCTCCGGCTACCTCAACGATCCGCGGTCGACGTCGGCCGTCCTCAACGACGGCTGGCTCGCCACCGGCGACCTGGGCTCGCTCGACGAGGACGGCTATCTGACGATCACCGGGCGGAAGAAGGAGATCCTGGTGACCTCGGGCGGCAAGAGCGTCGCGCCGACGGGGCTGGAGGAGCGGGTGCGGGCCCATCCGCTGATCGCCCAGTGCATCGTCGTCGGCAACGACCGGCCGTACATCGCGGCGCTGGTGACGATCGATCAGGAGGCGGTGGAGCACTGGCTGGCGATGCAGGGTCGGGCGCCGCTCTCGCCGGCCGAGCTGGTGCGCGATCCGTCTCTGGAGACGGAGATCCGGCGGGGCGTGGTGGCGGCCAACACGCTGGTCTCACAGGCGGAGTCGATCCGTACGTTCCGGATCCTGGCGCATCCGTTCAGCGAGGAGCACGGGCTGCTGACCCCGTCGCTGAAGCTGAAGCGGAAGGCGATCGAGCGGGCGTACGCGGCGGAGGTCGAAGCGCTGTACGGGTGACCGGAGCGAAGGTCGAGAGTTTCTGACACCCCATCAATTGACGTTGCGTCAGTTATTGACGGTTCATCAGCTCGGTCACAGAATGCGGTCACCCGACGGAGGGACGACCGACCGTGTTGCGACCGACCCGCACCCTGCGACCGATCCGCACCCTCGCCGCCGCAGCAGCGGCCCTGCTCCTCGCGACAGCCTGCAACTCGGCCTCGACCGGAGGAACTTCGGAAAGGCCCGGCTCCCCCGGCGGCTCCGCACGCGGTGTCACCGCCGACGCGATCAAGGTCGGCGGCATCGTCTCCATGACCACGGCGAGCGGCTACTCGAAGAAGGACACCGATCTCGGCGCCAAGGCGCGCTACGACCGGGCCAACGCCGAGGGCGGGGTCAACGGGCGCAGGATCGACTACCTGGGCGCCGAGGACGACGGCCAGGACCCTGCCAGGAACCTGGCGGCGGCCCGCAAGCTCGTCCAGCAGGACAAGGTCTTCGCCGTCTCCCCCATGAGCTCGGTCACCTTCGCCGGAGCCGACTTCCTCGACGGCCAGAAGGTGCCCACCATCGGCTGGGGCACGCTCCCCTCGTTCTGCGGTCCGAAGTACCTCTACGGGTTCAACGGCTGCCTCGTCCCGACCCCGGGCGGCACCCTCAACCAGACCTGGCCGGAGGGGCTCGCCACCGTCCTCGGCGGCGCGCGGGGCAAGTCCGTCGCGCTGATCGCCGGCGACAACGACGCGGGAAAATTCGGCATCCGTACCTTCACCCAGGGCTTCAAGGCGGCCGGCTTCCAGGTCGCGTACGCCAAGGCCGCGGTGCCCGCGACCTCCCTGCCCAGCGACTGGTCGGCGTACACGAAGGAGATCCTCCGCTCGGGTCCGGGCGGCGGCGCGCCCGACGCCGTCGTCTCCGTGATGCAGACCCCGTACAACATCGGCCTGTTCACCGCCCTCAAGCGGTCCGGCTACAAGGGCGTCATCTCCGACCCGACCGACTACGACCCCGGGCTGCTCGCGAAGGACGCGACGCGTCAGGCGCTCGACGGGGTCCATGTGCTGCTGCAGTTCCAGCCGTTCGAGGCGGAGAGCCCCGCGATGACGCAGTTCAAGGCGGACATCAGGAAGGCCGCGGGCGGGAAGGCCGTACCGCTCAACATGCACATGATGACGGGGTACATGTCGGCCGACCTCTTCCTGTCCATCGCCGCGAAGGCGGGCAAGGACCTGACCGTCGAGTCCTTCCAGCGGGCGGCGGCCGGCTTCTCCGACACGGGCACGCTCGTCGGCGACCGGGCCGAGCCCAAGGGGCAGCAGGAGAGCTTCGGCTGCGGTGCGCTGGTCCGGCTGAAGAACGGACGCTACGAGGTGGCGGTGCCGTTCAGGTGCTACCCGCCGATCCCCTTCGGATGAGGGCGCCGCACCGTGGGTGACCTGCTGGGCTTCGTGCTGAGCGGGCTGGTCTCGGGCGCGCTGTACGCGCTGCTCGCGACCGGGCTCGTGCTGTCGTACTCCGCCTCCGGACTCTTCAACTTCGCGCACGGCGCCACCGCCTACCTCTGCGCGCTCGCCTTCTACGAGCTCCACTCCGGCTTCGGCTGGCCCGCCGTGCCGACGGCGCTCCTGCTCGTGTGCGTCGTCGCGCCCGCGCTCGGCTGGGGCCTGGACCGGCTGATGTTCCGCAAGCTGGCCCGGGTCGGCGAGACGGCGCAGATCGTGGCCACGATCGGCCTGCTGGTCGCGCTGCCCGCGGCCGGGCTGTGGGCGGTCGAGCTCCTGGAGCGGGCCGGTGCCCCGGTCCAGCCCGCCGAGAACCAGTTCGGGCTGCCCGGTGTCGGCCCGAGCCCCGCCGTGTCCTGGCAGCCCCTCGACGGCGTCGGCGTCGACTCCGACCAGCTGATCACCTGGGTCGCGACGGCACTCGTGGCGGCCGGTCTGTGGGTGCTGATGCGGCACACCCGGCTCGGGCTCCGGCTGCGGGCCGCCGTGGACAACCGCTCGCTGACGGAGCTGCGGGGCATCAGCGCGGACCGGCTGTCCTCGATCGCGTGGATGCTGTCGTCGGGCCTCGCGGGCCTCGCCGGGGTCCTCGCGACCCCGCTCCTCGGCCTCTCCGCCCACGACTACACGCTGTTCCTGTTCGTCTCGGCGACCGCGGCGGTGCTCGGCCGCTTCCTCTCCGTGCCGCTCGCGTTCGCGGGCGGACTCGGACTCGGGGTGCTCCAGAACCTGGTGGCGGGGTACGCGTCGTTCGCCGAGGACATCACCGGATTCCGTACGGCGGTGCCGTTCCTGATCCTCTTCGGCGGCCTCGTCGTCCTGGCGCGGCGCGGGCGGGCGGCGGGCACGGCCGCCGCGGATCCGCCGCCGGTCGACTATCTCGCCGGGAAGCGCTGGGGCCGCAGATGGGGCGTGTGGGTCGTCGCGGGCGTCCTCCTCGCCACCGCCTTCTACACGGTCACCACGCCGTTCTGGTCCGGGATCCTCGCGCAGGGCCTCGCGATCGGGCTCGTCTTCATGTCGTTCACGGTGGTCACGGGCCTCGGTGCGATGGTGTCGCTCGCCCAGGCGACGTTCGTGACGGGCGCGGCGCTGGTGGCGGGGCTGCTGATGAGCCACGGCTGGCCGTTCGCGGCCGCGGCGGCGGTCGGCACGGCCTCGGCGGCGCTGCTCGGCGCGGTGGTCGCGCTGCCCGCGCTGCGGCTCGGCGGCCGGTCGCTGGCGCTCGCCACCCTGGCCCTCGCGTTCCTGGCGGACCAGGTGCTGTTCCAGGTGGGGTGGTTGCGCAACGGGGACTCGGGGTGGGAGATCCCGCGCCCCGTCCTCGGCCCGGTGGACCTCGCCGACGACCGCGCGCTCGGGGTCGCGCTGGTCCTGCTGTCCGGGGCGGTCGTGTGCCTACTGACCTGGCTGCGCGGCTCCCGGTGGGGCCGGGCCGTGCTCGCGGTCCGGTCGGCGCCGGAGGCCGCCGCTGCCTCCGGGGTGTCGGTCGTCCACACGAAGCTCCTGGTCTTCACGGTGTCGGCGGGCCTCGCGGGCTTCGGGGGCGTGCTGTACGCCTCGTACAACACGCGGATCACGGCGACGGACTTCACGGCGATGACGGGTCTGGTGTGGCTGGCCGTGGTGGTCGCGGCGGGGGTGCGGCGCCCGCAGTTCGCGGTGGTGGCGGGGCTGGCCTTCGCGGTGGTCCCGCATCTGATGGCGACGTACGTGACGGAGTCCGCGCACCTGCCGGTGATCCTGTTCGGTCTGGCGGGTCTGGCCCTCGCCAACGATCCGGACGGGTACTGCGCGGCGCTGCCCTCGCGGCGGGCGGCCCGGGCGGCCGCGCGGGGGTCGGGAGTGCGGGGGTCGAGAGTGCGGGTGATGTCGGTGCCGGGGATGTCGGTGCGGGGGAACGCGCCGGTGCCGGTGCCCGTGCGGGGGTCGGCGTCGGCGCCTGACACGGCTCCCGCCGGAACCCCGGATCCCGCCGGAACCCCGATCGTCCGCCCGCGGAACGAGGCGGGACCGGAGCCCGACTCCGGGGTGCCCACGCTCGTGCCCGTGCCCGCGCTCGCGTTGCGCGGCGTGCGGGCCGGGTACGGGGGCGCGGCGGTGGTGCACGGGGTCGATCTGGAGGTCCGCGGCGGGGAGGTGCTCGTGCTGCTCGGGCCCAACGGGGCGGGGAAGTCGACCCTGTGCCGGGTGGCCGCCGGCCTGCTCCGGCCGTCCGCCGGGACCCTCCACGTGGGGGGCCGGGACGCCACCGGGGACGACACCGTCCAGCGGGCCCGGCGCGGGGTACGGCTCGCGCCCGAGGGGCGGGGAGTCTTCGCCGGACTCTCCATCGAGGAGAACCTGGCCCTGCAACTGCCCACGCCCGAGGACCGCGACGCCGTGTACGCGCGCTTTCCCGCGCTCGCGGGCCGCCGCTCCGTCGCCGCCGGCTCCCTCTCCGGCGGCGAACAGCAGCTCCTCGCGCTCGCCCCGCTCCTCCAGCGCCCACCCGCGGTCCTCGTCGCCGACGAACCCTCCCTCGGACTCGCGCCGCGCGTCGTGGACGAGGTCTTCCGCCTCCTCACCGAACTGCGGGCGAGCGGCACGGCGCTGCTCCTCGTCGAGGAGAAGGCGGCCGAGGTGCTCGGAATCGCCGACACCGTCGCGTACCTCTCACAGGGCGAGATCGCCTGGTCCGGGCCGCGGTCCGAGGTGGACACGGACCGGCTCGCCGAGGCCTATCTGGGGACGGGAGTCCGCCGATGACACGTGCGATGCTCCACGCCGCCGGGGTCGACGTCCGCTTCGGCGGCGTCCACGCCCTGCGTGACGTGACGATCTCCGTACGCCCGGGAGAGATCTGCGGCCTCATCGGGCCGAACGGCGCCGGAAAGACCACGCTGTTCGACGTCCTGTCCGGGATCCGGCGGCCCGACGGCGGAAGCATCACGTTCGCGGACGAGGACATCACCCGCCGCTCCCCCGTGTGGCGGGCCCGCCACGGCATCCGCCGGACCTTCCAGCGGCAGCAGCTCTTCGGGCAGCTGACGGTGACCGACAACCTGGTGGTGGCCCAGGACTGGCGGGGCGGGCTGCGGCCGGGGGCGCGCCGCCACCGCGAGCGGGCCGCCGCCGTGCTCCGTGAGTGCGGGCTCGACGCGCTCACGGACGCGTACGCCGGCGCGCTGCCGGTCGGGCAGGCCCGCATGGTCGAGCTCGCCCGGGCCCTCGCCGACCCGCCTCGGGTGCTCCTCCTCGACGAACCGGCCTCCGGGACGACCGCCGACGAGCGCCGCCGACTCGCCGCCGTCGTCCGCCACATGGCCGAGGAGGAGAACTGCGCGGTGCTGCTCGTCGAGCACAACGTGCCCTTCGTGATGGAGCTGTGCTCGCGCGTCGTGGTCCTGGACCTCGGCCGGGTCCTGGCCGAGGGGACGGCCGCCGGGGTACGGGCCGACCCGGCCGTACGGGAGGCGTATCTCGGCACGTCTCCGGGCGCCGCGGAATGCGAGGAGGACTGAGATCGTTGTACGGGGGATTGCCCCCGACGACGTAAGGACCGAGCGCACGTGAGCACGGACAACAAGGTCCCTTCCCGCACCCTGAACAACGGTGTGCCGATGCCGCAGCTGGGCTTCGGCGTGTGGCAGGTGCCGGACGACGAGGCCGCGACGGCCGTGGCCACCGCCCTGGAGGCCGGCTACCGCTCGATCGACACGGCCGCGATCTACCAGAACGAGCGCGGCACCGGGCAGGCCGTGGCCGCCTCGGGGATCCCGCGCGAGGAGCTGTTCGTCACCACCAAGGTGTGGAACGGCGACCAGGGTTACGACGCGACGATGCGCGCCTTCGACGCCTCGCTCGACAAGCTGGGCCTCGACCACGTCGACCTGTACCTGATCCACTGGCCGCTGCCGTCGAAGGACGCGTACGTCGACACGTACCGCGCGCTCGAGAAGATCCACGCGGACGGGCGGGCGCGGGCGATCGGCGTCTCGAACTTCCTTCCCGAGCACCTGGAGCGGCTCATCGGCGAGACGTCCGTGGTGCCGGCCGTCAACCAGATCGAGCTCCACCCGCAGCTCCAGCAGTCGGCCTCGCGCGAGGCGCACGCCCGGCACGGGATCGCGACGGAGGCGTGGTCGCCGCTCGGCCAGGGCAAGGGGCTCCTGGAGGTTCCGGCGATCGTGGCGATCGCGCGGAAGCACGAGCGGACGCCGGCCCAGGTGGTGCTGCGCTGGCACGTCCAGCTGGGGAACGTGGTGATCCCGAAGTCGGTGACCCCGTCGCGCATCCGCGAGAACATCGACGTCTTCGACTTCGCGCTCGACCCGGAGGACCTGGCGGCGATCGCCGCCCTCGACGAGAACCGCCGCATCGGGCCGGACCCGGCCGAATTCCACGTCGGTGCGTGAGCGGGCGGTGCGTGAGAGGTCGGTGCGTGAGAGGTCGGTCGTCGAGGCAGGGGGACATACGGTGAAGGGTGCCCCGGGGCCCGTCGAGGAGGGCCTCTACCGGGTACGGAACGTGGCGAGCGGGCTCCTGCTGGAGGTACCCGAGGGGTCGGGCCGCAGCGGCGCGAAGATGGCGCAGGGGCCCGAGAGCGGAACCCCCGGGCAGCACTGGCACATCGCGCCCGTGCCGAACGGCGGCGGCCTCTACCACCTGGTCAACGCGGCCAGCGGCAAGCGGCTCGACGTCATGAACGCGTCCACGGAGAACGGCGCGCTGATCCAGCAGTGGAAGCCGAACAACTTCGGCGCGCAGGAGTGGATCATCGAGCAGGACCTCCAGTCGCCGGGCACGGTGGCTCTCGTGAGCTTCGTCAGCGGGCTGTTCCTTGAGGTCGCTGACGACTCGCGGGAGGCCGGCGCGTCCGTACGCCAGTGGGAGGACACCGACTCCCCCTCCCAGTGGTGGCGGCTGGAGCCGGTGTCCTGACGTCGCACCCCGGCCGTCAGCCCTTGCGGGCGGTGTGGACGGTCCGGGCCGTGAGGTGGAAGACGTCCGTGCGGTGGTGCAGGGACCTCTCGTCGGCCGGGTCGAGGAGCCGGTCGAGCGTCTTGCGGTCGTCCGCGTCGAGCCGGTCGCCGAAGCCCTCGCGCAGCCGCTCGTAGTGCGAGACGGCCAGCTCCCGCACGACCGGGGGGACGGGCGCGGGGACGTCCGTGAGGAAGGTGCGGGTGCCGGCGGGGGTGAGGCCGGCGGAGGCGAGGAGCGCCCGCCAGTCGTCCGGCTCGTCGACGGAGCCGGGCAGTCCGGCGCGCATCTCGCCGAACGAGTCGGCGTGGGCGGCGTCGAGGCGTGCTTCGAGGCCCGGTCGGCCGATGCCGATGTGCCACGGCAGGTGGCGGGTGGGCAGGCCGCCCTCGACGAGCGCGATCAGGCCGCCGGGGCGCAGGATGCCGGCGAACTCCGCGAGCGCGGCCCGCTGGTCGCCGATGTGGTGCAGGGAGTTGCCCGCCCAGACGAGGTCGGCCTCGCCGAGGGTGCCGATGGCCTCGGGCAGTTCGGCGTGGAGGGTCGAGACCCGGGCGCCGAGACCACGGGCGTCGGCGCGGTCGCGGGCCCGTACGAGGAGTTCGGGGGTGCCGTCGACGGCGACGGTCTCGGCGGCCGGGAAGGCCTCCGCGAGCAGGCCGGTGACGACGCCGGGACCGCTGCCGATGTCGAGGACGCGCCGGACGCCGTAGACCGGGGCGAGGGTGCCGAGCCAGGCGGCGGCCTCGGCGTAGGCGGAGCTCGCGATCTCGGCCTGCCGCTCCAGGTGCGAAGCCAGCTGGTTCCAGTCCAGCGGGGTGCCGCCGTGGTGGTGGCCGGGCCCGTGGTCGTGGTCGTGGTTCGGACCGGCGTCGTGCTTCTGGCCGTGGTCGTGGTGCTGCCCGTGGTCGTGGCCGGGGTGGGATGCGCGGTGCTGACTCATGGTTCCAGGGTGCGGCGGGGCGGCGGAATGCGCGAGAAATGTTGCCGGTCCGGCAAAGCACACAGCACCGATCCGCCGCGCGCTCCGCTCAGCTCCGTGCGCGGTGCTCCTGCGGGCTGAGGCCGCGTACCCGTTTGAAGGCGGCGCTCAGGGCGAACGCGCCGCTGTAGCCGACCTGCCGGGCGACCGCCTCGACGGTGGTGTCCGTCTCACGCAGCAGATCGGCGGCGAGCGCGATCCGCCAGCCCGTGAGGTACGCCATCGGGGTCTCGCCGACGAGCTCGGCGAAGCGGCGGGCGAGCGCGGCCCGGGACACGCCCGCCTTGGCCGCGAGCGAGGCGACGGTCCAGGGGTGGGCGGGGTCGTCCTGGAGCAGCCGCAGCGCGCGGCCGACCACCGGATCGCCCATCGCCCGGTACCAGGCGGGCGCCTGGGCTCCGGGACGGGAGAACCAGGCGCGGACGCCGGCGATGAGCATCAGGTCGAGGACCCGGTCGAGGACGGCGCTCTGGCCGGGTTCGTCGCGGGCGATCTCCTCGCCGAGGAAGGGCATGAGCGGGCAGTTCCACGCGTCGGCGGGCAGGTGCAGCAGCCCCGGCAGGGCGTCCAGCAGCCGGCGGCCGACCTCGCCGTCCATCCGGTAGGTGCCGATGAGGACCGTGTTGCCGCCGGAGGGGGCGTTGCCCCAGGTGCGGACGCCGAGCCGCATGGTCTCGGCGAGCGGCTCCCCGGCGAGGGTGGTGCAGGCGCCGTCCGGGCCGATCACGGCGCGGGGCGGGGCGTCGGGGGCGTCGCCGACGGTGTACGGCTCGGGGCCGCGGGCCATGGCGATGTCGCCGGGCTTCAGCAGGACGGGTTCGCCGGTGTCGGGGACGATCCAGGCCTCGCCCTCGGTGACGCACATCAGGCAGATCGCCGCGCCGTCCTCGATGCGCACGGACCACGGCGGCTCCATGATCATGCGGAGGAGGAAGGCGCCCCTGGCGCGGGGCCCGTCGAGGAGTCCGGCGAGTGCGTCCATGGTCGGCAAGCCTAGGGGGTGTCCTGTCGATCACGCCGCGAGCCCGGCCTGGTCGGCGACAGACCCCCTAGGGGCGCACATGAGACGCAGGCGTAGGGGTGTGAGACTGCGGAGCATGGGCGGCGGGGGCCGTGGGCGGGAGTCTTGAGCCATGACGACGCACACGAACACGACGAGCGACCTGAACTCCGCGAACGACACGAACGACACGCGGCGGACGATCCTGGTGACGAGCGCCACCGGCAAGACCGGGCGGCGCGTGGCCGAGCGGCTCGCGGCGCGCGACGTGGCGGTCCGCGCCGGGTCCCGTACCGGATCGACCCCCTTCGACTGGGAGGCCCCGGAGACCTGGGGTCCGGCGCTGCGGGGCGCGGACGCCGCGTACGTGGCCTACTACCCGGACCTCGCCGCCCCCGGCGCGGTCGAGGCGATGCGGGAATTCGGACGCCTCGCCCGGGACAACGGCGTACGGCGGCTGACCGTGCTGTCCGGGCGCGGCGAGCCCGAGGCGGTCGCGGCGGAGGAGGCCTTGCGGACGGCGGCCTCCGGGGTCGAACTGACCGTCGTGCGGGCCTCCTTCTTCTCGCAGAACTTCTCCGAGGGGCTGCTCGCGGAAGGGGTCGCGGAGGGGACGGTGGTCTTCCCCGCGGGTGACACGCTCGAACCGTTCATCGACGCGGACGACCTGGCGGACGTGGTCGTCGAGACCCTGACGACGGACGGGCACGCGGGGCGGGTGCACGAGGTGACGGGGCCGCGGCCGGTGTCCTTCACGGAGGTCGCCGCGGAGATCGCGCGCGTCTCGGGTCGCCCGGTGGTCTACGAGGCGATGCCGGAGGCCGAGTACGCCGGACTCCTCACGGGGTTCGGCCTCCCGGCGCCGGAGGCCGAGTGGCTCGCGGCCCTGTTCGCGACGCTCCTCGACGGCCACAACGCCTCGGCGACGGACGGGGTGAAGCGGGTCCTGGGGCGCGAGCCCCGCTCGTTCGCCGCGTTCGCGGCGGATACCTGGGGCGGCCCGGTGGCCTGAGGGGTGCGGGGCCGCGGACCGACGAAGATCGCCGGCCTTCACTGACAGAAGGTGTCAGTGAAGGCCTCGTACAGTCCGGCCATGACTTTCACCGAGCAGCAGGACGAGCAGGAGAAGCACCGGGGTTTCGACTTCCTCGACGGGAAGTGGAACGTCCGCAACCGATGGCTCGGGGACTTCCTCGACCCGGAGAGCGGCTGGGAGGAGTTCGACGGGCACACGACGGGACGGCTGTTCTGGGACGGCCGCGCGCACGCCGACGAGATCGTGTTCCCGTCGAAGGGGTTCAGCGGTCTGACGCTGCGGCTGTACGAGCCGGAGACCGGTGAGTGGACGCTGAACTGGTCCAACAGCGCCACGGGGAGGCTCGATCCGCCGGTCAGGGGCCGCTTCGCGGAGGACGGTACGGGCACCTTCCACGGGACGGACACGTATGCGGGTCGCCCGGTCCGGGTGCGGTTCCACTGGTCGGGGATCGGCGCGGACGCGGCCCGCTGGGAGCAGGCCTTCGCGCCGGCGGACGGCGAAGGCGGGGACCCCGGCGACGGACCCGCGTGGGTGACGAACTGGGTGATGGACTTCAGCCGCGCCTGACGAAGCGGGCCAGCCGGTAGCGAGGGTCGTCACGGGGGCGGTCCTGGTCCGGGAGGGCCGTGAGGGCGGCGGCGAGCGCGTCGACGGACGCGGTGTCGCCGTCGAACCAGGAGGCGAAGTAGCCGCTGCGCAGCTTCCGTACGGTGTCGCGCGGGGTCCTGCCCTGTCCGTGGCCGGCGAAGTCGGTGCCGGGGGCGGGGTCGAGGCCGTGGGCGGCGGCGTGCCGGGTGATCAGGTCCGAGCGGTCGGTGGCGCCGGACTCCGAGCGGTGGGGGCGGAGGACCTCGTCGATGTCGCTGTCGACGTCGTGGGCGGCGTCCTTGTCGACGGTGGCGATCAGGACACCGCCGGGGCGCAGGACGCGGGCGGCTTCGGCGACGATCTCCGGTGCGAAGGGGACGAGGTGCAGCAGCCAGACGGCGGAGACCGCGTCCAGGGAGGCGTCGGGTAGCGGCAGCTGCCGGGCGTCGGCGCGGACGGTCCGTCCCGGCAGGCGCCCGGTGGCCGTCCGCAGCATCGCGTGGGCGGCGTCGGCCCCGTACACGCGCAGCCCGGTCCCGGTGAGGCGCTCGGTGACGAGGCCGGTGCCGCAGGCGAGGTCGAGGAGCGTACGCGCCCCGGGCGGCACGAGGCGCAGCACGGCCTCGGCCGCGGCCTCGGCGCGGGGCACACCTCCGCGGGTCCGGTCGTAGTGCGCCGCCTCGGCCTCGTAGTCGAGCATGGTGTCCGCCATGCCGGTGATCATATGGTCGGAAGAGAGGGGGCCGGCGGGTCAGTTGGCGCCGTGGCCCGGGGCGATTCCCTCCACTCGTTCGGCGAGCCGGAAGTCCTTCTCGGTGACGGTCCCGCCGGCGTCGTGGGTGTTCACGGACAGGGCCACGGTGTTGTAGCCGAGGGTCAGGTCGGAGTGGTGGTCGAGCTCCTGCTGGATCTGGGCCACGTGCACGACGAGGGCGGTCGCGGCGAAGTGGTCGCCGAGCCGGTAGGTGCGGTGGAGACGGTCGCTCTCGACGGACCACCCGGGGAGCTCCCGCAGTCGGTCCTCGATCTCCTTCTGCGACAGCGGCTGTGTGGGCACGGTGGTGCTCCCTCCGATGGGGTGGTGCGCGGTGCGGGACGGGGTCCCCCGGGGAAGCTACCCGGGTCCCCCTCTGGGATACCGTCTGGCCATGACAACTGTCGTGAGCGACACGGGGGTAGGGCCGCTGTTGCGCGGATGGCGTGAGCAGCGGCGGCTGAGTCAGCTGGAGCTCGCGCTGCGTGCCGATTCCTCGGCGCGGCACATCTCCTTCGTGGAGACGGGCCGTTCCCGGCCGAGCGAGGAGATGATCCTCAGGCTCGCCGAGCACCTGGACGTGCCGGTGCGGGAGCGGAACGCGCTGCTGCTGGCCGCCGGTTACGCCCCCCGGTACACGGAGTCGCCGCTCGGCGCCCCGCACCTGGAGGTGCTGCGGGAGGGCATCGAGCGGCTGTTGCAGGGGTACGAGCCGTATCCGGCGTTCGTGGTGGACGGCTCGTACACGGTGGTGGCGGCCAATCGGGGCATCGGGCTGCTGCTCGGCGGGCTGCCGGAGCATCTGCTGGCCCCGCCGCTGAACGCGATGCGACTCACCCTCCACCCGGAGGGCCTCGCGCCGCGGATCCGGAACCTGCGGGAGTGGCGGGGGCATCTGCTGGCGCAGATGGAGCGGCAGATCGCCCTGGCCCGGTCGGAGGCCCTGCGCGCGCTGTACGAGGAGGTGGCGGCGTATCCGCTGCCGCCGGGCGCGGAGGAGGAGAGCGTGCCCGACGCGGAGCCGTATCCGTACATCGCGCTGCCGATGCGGATCGAGCACGACGGGCGGATCCTGTCGTTCGTGTCGTCGATCTCGACGTTCAACACGCCGATGGACGTGACCGTCGCCGAGCTGGCCATCGAGACGCTGCTGCCGGCCGACGCGGAGACGGTCGCGTACCTCCAGTCCCTGGCGGCGGCGGTCAGCGAGTAGCCGGGACGGCTCGCAGGGCGGTCCACTGGAGCAGGGCGAACCCGGCGACGGTGGCGGCCTGCATCGGCGTCCACAGCAGCCCCGCGGTGGTCGGCTCCAGCCAGGCGAAGAGCGCGACGACGCTCAGGACGGCCCAGAGGGCGTTGAGGTCGACGACGAGCTTGACGCCGAGGGCGGGGGGCTGCGGGCGGCTCGCGAGCCAGGCGACGCCGGCGGCGTACGCGGTGAGGAGGACGCCGAGTTCGAGCAGCAGGGCCGCGTCGATGCCGAGGAGCTCGCCGAGGGGGCCGGAGGCCGTCAGGTAGGCGAGCCCGTTGGCCCCGGTGACCAGGGCGTCGAGGGCGAGGAACCGGCGCAGCGCGGTCTGCGGCCGGGCGGTGCGGGCAAGTCCGGTGAACAGGGCCTGGGACATGGCGGATCACCCTCCATGGGGGACGTCGGGGCTGGTGGTGGGTCCGGAGCCCGAGCGGAGTGCGCCGCCCGGGTTCCGGTGTTCACGAGCATGCCGCGCGGCCCGGGAGCGGTCGATTACCCGCGAGGTAATGCCGGACTCCGGACAGCCGTGTCGTCGTGCCCGTGACGTGAGCGGTCCCGGCGGGATGGTCGTGCTCGCGCCGCGCTGGTGGTGCCGGTGCTGCTTCGCGTGGCTGGGGAGTGTCGTACGGGCCGACTCCGGTGGGGTGTTCGCCATGCTGCGTCGTGTCGGCGGCGGTCCAGTCGGGTGACGGCTGGACCGCCGCCCGGCCGTCGACGGCGCCGGACCCGCACCGGTGGCCGTGCGGGGCGTCGACGCCGTAGGCGACGGTCATGTCGACGGCGGTCTGCCAGAAGGCGACGAAGGGGAACCAGCCGATCTCCGGCCCGGGCCGGACGCGGGTTCGGCGGACCGATCGGGGCTGGTGTTCCGGTCGGTCGAGGTCATGGGATCAGCCTCGTACGTCCGCACATCGTATGTCCGCGGGGCCCGCGTCGGCCCGCGCCCGCGCCCGGCTCGGATCCGGTCGTTCAGCGGGTGGGGTACTCCCGGGGGGCGGGCGGCTGCTCGGTCACCTGGGCGGGCCGCGCCGGTTCGGCGGGCTCGGCGGCGCGGCGGTCGGCGCGCTGGGCTCGGGAGGCCTCGGCGCGCAGCAGGGCCTGGAGGACGGCGTACGGGTCGACGGGCATGGCGGAACTCCTCGCGGGGGGGGGGATGGCTGGGCGGACTGCCGGGAGGTCCGGGCCTGTCAGCAGCGCATCACCACGCGCCGGAGCGCGTCGCCACGCGGGGCGGGTACGGGAGCGGGGGCGGTGGTACGGGAGCGGCGGCGGGCAGGACGGGGGCCGCTGCGCGGCGGGACGGGCCGGACGCGCGTGCGCCGCCGCCTGGCCCGGCCGGGAAGCCCCGCCTCCGCGGCTGCCGGGTCGAACGTCTCGCCGCCCGGGTCGGAGGCCGGGGCGGCGGCAGTGGCGCGGAGCTCGGCGCCACCGGGGAGGGCGTTGGCCGCGCCCGTGCCGAACAGGGCGGTGAGGATCAGGAAGAGCGCGACCCACCGGGATCCGCCCGGCGCGAGGCGCGTCCGGCGGCCCGCCGGGGTGGCGGGCGTCGCGGTCGGCTCGGGCACGGGGCTCACGGAGATGCGTCCTGCCCCGCGCGGGTCCGCACGCGGCGCTCCGGGGCCGAGATCCGCCCGGGCGGCCTACGCCCGGGGCCCCGGATTCACCGCACCGGCGGTCAGGGCGCCCACGTCAGGGGTTCTTGTCCCGCACGACCGGATCATCAACCGGATGACGTGATTCCGACGCGCCGATCGACGGCGAGATCTCCCGCGACCGCACCGGCCCCAGCGGCACCTGCGGGCCCGCCGACTCGCGCAGCCAGCGTCGCAGCACCCGGTGGACCCGCTCCGCGCCGACCAGTTCCTCCCCCGCGCCGACCGGCGCCGTCAGCTCCGGCGGCGACAGCAGGAAGGGGTGGGACTGCTCGCCGCCGAGCCCGCCGTGCGAGCCGATCTGCTCCTCGAAGGCGTGCACGGTGCCGGTCGCCGGGTCGTACATCGAGTTGACCATGATGTCCGCGACGTGCGGAAAGCCGTCCGTACGGCGCACGGCGTCCGCCGCGCCCCGCCCGAAGACCGCCAGCGGCCCGTCGTCGGCGAGCTCGGCGACGGGCACCTCCACGCCGTCGCGGGCGAGGACGAGCGAGCCGTGCTCGGCACTCGCCACGAGCACGAAGCCGACGCCCGGATGGTGGGCGAGGGTCCGCAGCAGCGCCGGGTGGCGCCGCTCGATCTCCTCGCGGGTCATCCGGTGCGGCACGTCGGGGAAGGAGATCAGGCCGAGGTTGCCCGAGGCGAGGACCACCGGCTCGGAGAGCTTGGCGGGCAGCTCCTTCGCCGCCTCGCCGGTCTCGTCGAGCGGCCGGTGCAGGGCGCTGCGCAGCGCGTCCCTGGCCGCGTCGCGCGCCTCCGAACCACTGCGGGTGCGCCGCACGCGGCGCGGCACCGGCAGCCCGCACCCGGCCCGTACGAGCTCCTTGAGCGAGAGGCCGTACGCCGACTCGAAGGTCTCGCCCGGGCTCTGCCCGTGGTCGGAGAGGAGCACGATCCGGTACGGCCTCGGGGCGTGCTCGGCGACGGTCGCGATCAGCGCGATCGCGCGGTCGAGGCTGCGCAGGACCTGGTCGGTGTCCCGGCCGTGCGGGCCGGAGTGGTGGGCCACCTCGTCGTACGCGACGAGGTCGGCGTAGACCGCGGTCCGCCCGGCCAGCATGTCCCCCATCACGGCGGAGACCACCACGTCCCGCTCGACGACCGTCGCGAAGGCGCGGACGAAGGGGTACGTGCCGCCGCGCGAGACCCTCGGCGTCTCGCGGCGCAGCAGCGCCCGGGTCGACTGGGACATCTCGCGGACGCACTCGGTGACGAGCGAGCCGGCGGTGCGGACGGCGTTGGCCGGGTCGGAGAAGTACGCGAAGTAGCCGGCCCGGGAGCGGTTGCGCCTGCCGCGCCGGGCGGCCATCGACAGGACCAGGGCGAGCTGGTCGGCGCCGCCGCTGAAGAGGTTGCCGCGGGAGGCGCCGTCGAAGGTGAGCAGCCCGCCGTCCCCGGTGCGGCGCACGGCCCGCCGCTGGAGTTCCACGGCGCTCGCGGGCCGGTTCGACACCATGAGCCGGCCGGTGTCCTTCTCGTACCAGCGGAAGGCGGGCACGTCCTCGTTGGAGCCGTGCAGGATGCCGAGCTGGCTGGCGCCGGTCTGGCTGGACCAGTCGGTCCGCCAGGGGGTGAGCCGGTGGCCGGCGTCGAGCCAGTCGGCGACGGTCGGCATGAGCCCGTCGGCAACGGCGGCGCGCAGCACGTGGTGGCCGACGCCGTCGAGCTGGAGGAAGACGGTGCCGGGGGCGGCCTCCGGCGAGTCCTCGGGGTCGCGGGGCCGGGTGCGGCCGGTGAGCCGGTAGAGGCGGCGCCGGTAGGCGTCGTCGTCGCGGACGGCGAGGGCCGTGGCGGTGGCGGAGGCGACGGCGGACATGACGGCGGCGACCACGACGGCGGTCTCGGGGTCGGCGGCGCCGCGCCCGTCGGGGGTCAGCCAGAGCGCGACGAGCAGCAGCGAGCCGTTGAGGAAGAACACCAGCAGGCCGAGGACGAGCGCCGGGACGAGGAGGAGGGCGCGGACGATCACCGGCCACACGAGCGCGCCGAGCAGACCGAAGACGCCCGCGGCGGTGGCGGCGGTGACGGCCGTCCTCGTCAGGCTGTCGCCGTCCACGGACTGGAGTTCGAAGTCGGGGAGCAGTCCGGCGAGGGCGAGCATGGTGAGGGTGGACACCGCCCAGACGACGATCATCCGCATCACCGCGCGGCCCGTTATCCGCCAGCGGCCGGCGCCACCCCATCGCCCGTCTCCCACGCCCGATTCACCTTTCGCCCGTTTCCTGCCCCAAGCGTGGCACAACGCCCACGGTCAAGACGGGAAACGGGTGACGGCGGACGGCCCGGGTGTGTCAGGTCGCGCGCTCGCGCGACGCGTGGTGCGGGCGGGTCAGGAGCCGTCGTCAGGGGTGGCGCGTCGGCGGCCGACGCACCCGGCCGCCGTGGGTCAGGAGCCGTCGTAGCCGGCGGTGGGCATCGAGAGCCGCCGGTGCACGCCGGCCTTGGCCGCCGTGTCGTACGCCGGTTCGTCGAGGCCGACGGTCTCGACCCGTACCCCGCGGCGCTCGCACTCGGCGCGGAAGCCGGACACCGACGTCAAGGCCCGGGCGAGGACCCGCTCGTTGGCGGCGACGAAGAGGTCCACCTCGCCCGCCTCCACGTCCTGCCACAGGGCCGCGTGGTCGGGACGGATGCCGTAGAACAGGAGTTGGCGGACGAGCGCGTACCCCTTGTCGACGACCCAGCGGGCGCACTGCTCGTGCTGGCCGCGGGTGTCCACCAGGAAGGGGTCGCTGTCCAGCTCTTCGAGCGGGGTGAGGCTGGCGATCGCCGCCACCCGAACGTCGTCCATGGACCGACCCTACTGGGGAACGGCACGGCCGAACATCCTCCGGAGCACGCTCCGGACATTTACCCTCGTTACGGAGGTACGGAACGGTCGCGGACATCGGGGCGCGGCGGCCGGAGCCCCCGACGACGGAAGGCGGCATGCCGGTGGAGGTCACCTGGTGGGGTCACGCGACCTGCACGGTCGAGGACTCCGGGGTCCGCTTCCTCACCGACCCGCTGTTCACCCGCCGGCTCGCGCACCTTCGGCGCCGACGCGGCCCCCTGCCGCCGCCCGAGGCCACCCGCGCCGAGGCCGTCCTCGTCTCGCACCTGCACGCCGACCATCTGCACGTGCCCTCGCTGGCCCGGCTCGCGCCCGGGACGCGGGTCCTCGTGCCGCGTGGCGCGCCCGCCGCCGTACCGGGGCTGCGGAGGCTCGACGGGAACGGGCTGCGGCTGACCGAGGTGGAGCCGGGCGACACGGTGACGGTCGAGGGCGTGACGGTACGGGCCGTTCCGGCGCTCCACGACGGGCGGCGGCTGCCGGTCGGACCGCACCGCTCCCCCGCGCTCGGGTACGTCGTCGAGGGCGAGGCGCGGACGTACTTCGCCGGGGACACCGGTCTGTTCGACGGGATGGCGGAGGCGGTGGGTCCGGTGGACGTGGCGCTGCTGCCGGTGGGCGGCTGGGGCCCGTACCTCGGGCACGGCCACCTCGACGCGGGCCGCGCGGCCCAGGCGCTCGCCGCGCTGTCGCCCGCGGCCGCGGTGCCCGTGCACTACGGCACGTACTGGCCGATCGGGCTCGACGGGGTCCGGCCGCACGAGTTCCACGCGCCGGGGGACGAGTTCGTCCGTCAGGCGGCACGGCTCGCGCCGAAGGTGGCGGTGCACCTGCTCGCCCACGGCGAGCGGGTGCGGCCGGAGGTCGCCCGGTGATCGACGGTCTCGTCCGGATCGCCGGGGCGGTGCGCGAGCTGCCGCCCGAGTCGACGCAGCAGGCGGTCGGCTACCCCTCGCTGTTCCTGCTCGTGGCGCTGGGCGCGCTGGTGCCGGTCGTGCCGACGGGCGCCATCGTCAGTTCGGCGGCGGTGGTCGCCTTCCACCAGTCCTCGCCGCTGTCGCTGCTCTTCGTCTTCCTGGTGGCGGCGTTCGCCGCGTTCCTGGGGGACATCGCGCTGTACTGGCTCGGGCAGCGCGGGGTCCGTTCCCGCAACGGCTCGCGGTGGCTGGCCGCGCTGCGGAGCCGGGCGACGCCGGAGCGGCTCGCGCAGGCGCAGCAGCGGCTCGACACCCATCAGGTGTCGGTGCTCGTGCTGTCCCGGCTGGTGCCGGCGGGGCGGATCCCGGTGATGCTGGCGTGCCTGCTCGCGAAGATGCCGCTGCGGCGCTTCGCGCGGGGGGACGTGGCGGCGTGCCTCGCGTGGGCGGCGACGTACCAGCTGATCGGGATCCTGGGCGGCTCGCTCTTCCCTGAGCCGTGGCAGGGCGTCGTGGCGGCGGTGGGTCTGACGGTGCTGTTCAGCGCGCTGCCGTCGCTGTGGCGCCGGGTGCGGGGATCTTCCGGACGGGTGGCGGGACCCTCTGGGGGTGCGGGGTCGTCAGGCGGTCCGGGGTCGGGGGGCGGCGGGTCGGCCGGCGGTGCAGGGGCCTCCGAGGGTGCGGGGTCGTCAGGGAGCCAGCACCCGTGAGGCGCCCACCGGGAGGTCCCACAGGTCCTCGCGGGGCAGCCCCGCCTTCTCCCAGGCGGCCCTGACCCGGGTGAGGGGTTCCAGGACGGGTTCGGCGGACAGGGCGAAGGTGGCCCAGTGCATGGGGGCCATCCGCCGTGCCCCCAGGTCCTGATGGGCGCGGACCGCCTCCTCCGGGTCCGTGTGGACGTCGCTGAGCCACCAGCGGGGGTCGTACGCCCCGATCGGGAGCAGGGACAGGTCGATGCCGGGGAAGCGGCGGCCGATCTCGGCGAACCAGTGGCCGTAGCCGGTGTCCCCCGCGAAGTGGACACGGCGCCCCGACGGGTCGGTGAGCACCCAGCCGCCCCACAGGGAGCGGCAGGTGTCCAGGAGGGTGCGCTTGGACCAGTGGTGGGCGGGGACGAAGTCGAAACGCACGCCGTCGAGTTCGGCCGCCTCCCACCAGTCGAGTTCGGTCACGCGGCCGAACCCGCGGCGGGTGAACCAGCGTCCGAGCCCGGCCGGGACGAACACGGGGGTGCGCCGGGGCAGTCGCCTGAGGGTGGGGGCGTCGAGGTGGTCGAAGTGGTTGTGGCTGATGACGACCGCGTCGACGGGCGGCAGGTCCTCCCAGCGGACGCCGACCGGGGTGAGCCGGGCCGGGGTGCCGAAGATCCGGCGGGACCAGACCGGGTCGGTGAGGACGGTGAGTCCGCCGAGCCGCAGGATCCAACTGGCGTGCCCCGCCCAGGTGACGGCGAGTGTGTCGGGTCCGGCGGACGGCAGCGGCCCCGGCTCGAAGGGGAGCAGCGGGACGTCGCGGAGGCCTTCGCGGCGGGGCCGCACGGCGCCCTCGCGGGCCAGCCGCGCCATGGCGCGGACGCCGGGGAGCGGCGCGGTGAGCCGGTCGACGAAGGTCCGGGGCCAATCCGCGCGCAGCCGGCCGATCGGCTGGAGTACGGAGGTGGGGGCGGGAGCCGGGAGCCGGTCGGGGGCGGTGGCCGCGGGGGCGTCGGAAGGGTACGGGGCCTGGGCGGCCCGGGCGGGGCGTGCCGTCCGTTCGGTCATCTGCGGGCTCCGTCCTGCGCGGCTCGTACGGGGTGGGCGGGGTGGCCGGGTTGGTTCACCGGAGTTCCTCCAGTGCTCCGCCGAAGTCCGTCAAGGCGCGGGCCACATGCGGGAGTTCCTCGGGGTTCCGGGATCCGAGGGTCTCGGCGCGCTCCTCGGCGGTGGCGCCCAGGAACATCTCGGTGCCGAACCGGGCGCGCAGGGCGCCGAGTTCGTCCCCGAAGCGGTGGCCTCCGGGGACGGGGGCGCCGAGTCGCACGGTCAGATGGCTCTCCAGCTCCAGGGAGTCGGTGACGCCGCGGGCGGCGAGTCCCGACCTCAGCCTGCCGAGGTCCACGTAGAGATGGCGTCCCGCCTGCGGGGGTCTGGAGAGGGCCCCGGCGGCGAGGGCGGTGCGGTGCGCGGCGGCGGCGAGCCGGCCGTGGACGGTGGCGGCGCGCCGGGCCCGTACGGTCACGTCCTCGGGTTCGTCGAGGGCGTGCGCGGCGGCCGGGGCGACGGGGCCCGGGACGACGGCGCCGATCGCGGTGAGGACGTCCAGGACGCGGGCCCTGCGGTCGGTCCAGCGGTCGGCGCGGGACGGGTCGGTGGGCGGGAAGCGGGCGACGGCACAGGGCCAGGCCGCCGGGGTGAGGGGCGCGCCGCCGAGGTCGCTGAGGACGGTGACGTCGTCCGGGCACATCTCGGCGGGGCTGATGAGCACGGTGTCGTGCGGGTGGTGGAGGGTGTCGCGCCAGGTCTCGTCGCTGATGACGTGGAGGCCCTCGGCGACGGCGGCCTCGCAGGCCTCGCGGACGATCTCGGGCGGGGCGACGGTGGCGGTGGGGTCGTCGGCGACGGAGAGCAGCAGGACCCGGGGGTCGCCGCCCTCGGCCCGGACCCGCCGGACGGTCTCCAGGAGGGCGTACGGGTCGGGGACGCCGCCGCATTCGGCGGGGGTGGGTACGTGGTAGGCGGGGCGGCCGAGGAGGCGGGCCTGCGGGGTCCACCAGGCGGGGCAGGGGCGGGGCAGCAGCAGGTCGCCGCCGTGTGCCGCGACCAGGGCGAGGAGGAGGGCGGGGGCGCCGGGGGCCGCGACCACGTCCTCGGCGTGCGTCCGCAGGCCGCGGCGCCACCAGTAGCCGGCCGCCGCCTCCCGCAGGACGGGTCCGCCGCCGGGCGGCTCGGGGGTGGTCCGGCCGGCCGCGGCCGCGAGGAGGGCGGCGAGCCCGGGGAGGACGGGCAGGCCCGCGTCGGGCGCGGGAGGGCCGTAGCGCACCGGGCCTCGGCCTTCCGGAGCCGTGTGGTGCATGTCCCGTACCTCCTGAGCACACGGGGGCACCGGGAACGGCGCCCCGAGCCCTTTATACGAAGATCCGGGCGGTTTCGCCGCTCCAGGAGGTGCTTCGGGAGCCGCCTCGGGAGGCGCTTCGGGTGCCGGACCGGGTGCCGGGCCGGGTGCCGGGCCGGGTGCCGCGCCGGCGATCGGCTCAGGCGACGGTCACCGGGTGGCGTACGACCGCGTCGAAGAGGTAGCCCTGGGTGTTGTGGACGGCCCGCTCGGGCTGGGTGTTGCCGGCGGCGTCGGTCGTACGGGACAGCAGGGTGACCGGCCCGGTGCGGTGCGGGCGCCACGGCGCGGTCCAGCGGACCCAGCCGTTCCGCCTCGGGGTGTCGAGGAGCCGGGCCCGCCGCCAGTGGGTCCCGCCGTCGGTGGAGACCTCGACCGAGCGGACGGGTGCGTGGGCGGACCAAGCGCGCCCGGTGAGCCGGTGGACGCGGTCGGCCTCCAGAGTGGCGCCGAAGGGGAGTTCGTACGCGGACTTGATCGTCTGGACGCCGATCGGGGCGCTGCCGCCGGACGGGTGGGCAGGTCCGAGGAGGCGGTACCAGTCCGTGGACCAGGGCGAGGTCAGCGGGCGGGTGGAGACCTCGATGTCGCCGAGCCACTTGATCGAGGCGATGCCGACCCAGGAGGGCACGACGAGCCGGACCGGGTGGCCGTGGTCGTACGGGAGCGGCTCGCCGTTCATCTCGTACGCGAGGAGGACGTCGTCGAAGGCCTTGGCGACCGGCAGCGGGCGGCGGACCCGGCCGAAGTCGACGCCCCCGGAGACGTACGGGTCGTCGAGGCCGCGCGGCTGGAGGGCGACGGCGTCGCGGGCGATCCCGGCGCGTCGCAGCACGTCGGCGAGGCGGACACCGCGCCAGCGGGCCGCGCCGACGGCGCCGAGGGTCCAGGAGGTGCCCGTGACGGGCTCACCCTGCTGGCTGGTGTAGAGGCTGCGGCCGTTTCCGGCGCACTCGATCAGGGCCGTTCGGGTGACGGAGGGCAGGTCACGGAGCTGCCCGTAGGTGAAGCGGACCGGGCCGCGGCCGAGGAGTCCGTCGCCCCAGAGCGTGAGACGCCAGTCGGCGGCGTCGATGACGGGCGTGGAGGTGTGGTTGCGGACGAAGAAGCGGTCGGCGGGAGTGAGGAGCCCGGTGTCCGCGAAGGAGTCGAACCGCGCCTCGGCGTTGGTGCCCCGGGCGGTGAACCACTCGGGCGGGAGCGCCTTGACGATGCCGGGCACGACGGCCCCGCTCGCGGGTGCCGCGAGCGCGCGTGCGGGCGCGGCGACGGCGAGCCCGCCGAGGGCGGAGACCGCGGGGGCCGCCGCGACCAGCTTCAGCAGGGAGCGGCGGTCGGGCGCGGGCGAGTACGGCACGGGACTCCTCGGCACGGGGGCAGGTGCGCCACCGGGCGGCGGCGGGCCGATCCTAGGGGCGGGGGGGGTGGCCGGGAGAGTGCCGGGACGATCCGTTCACGGTGCTGTCACACACGGGCCGCCAGGCCGGGGCGGCTCCCGGAAATACGGGAGCGCACCGCGGCCTTCCGGGCCGAGAATGCGGCATGCCGACAGCGATACGTGAAGCGTTTCCCGAGGACGCGGCGGCCCTCGCCGCCGTACACGTCCTGTCCTGGCGGGCCGCCTACCGCGACCTGCTCCCCGGGGCGTACCTGGACGCCCTGGACCCGGACGAGCGAGCCGCCGTGTGGCGCGCCCGCCTGGCGGCGCCGGATCGGCCCACGGTGCTCCTGGCGACGGCGGGCGGCGGGCGGGTGGTGGCCTTCTCCTGCTTCCGCGCCTGGGCCGAAGGGGCCGCCGACGAGCCCGGCGGGCTCGACCCCGCCGCCACCGCCGAACTGGCGGCGCTGTACTCCCTCCCGGAGGTGTGGGGCACGGGCGTCGGACGGGCCCTGCTCGCCGCGTCCACCGAGGCCCTCGCGGCGGCCGGGTTCCGTACCGCCGTCCTGTGGGTCCTCGCCGGGAACGCGCGAGGCCGGCGGTTCTACGAGGCGGCGGGCTGGCGGCCCGACGGCACGACCGTCCGTGACGTCACGGGCGGGCGAGAGCTGGAGGAACTCCGTTACCGGCGGGAGCTGTTCAGCTGAGCCGATGTCCACATCCCAAGACGCGGGTCTCACTATTCGGCGCGAGTGCGTACGGTGAAGGAACGCACCCACACCGAGGGAGTCGCTTCCATGACGCATGCCCCCGCCCCGTCCGCGGCCCACGAGACCGCGGTCTACACCCACGGCCACCACGAGTCCGTCCTGCGCTCGCACAGCTGGCGGACCGCCGCCAACTCCGCCGCCTACCTGCTGCCCGAGCTGCGTGCGGGACTGGACGTCCTGGACGTGGGTTGCGGCCCCGGCACGATCACGGCCGATCTGGCCGCACTGGTGACGCCCGGCCGCGTGACCGCGGTCGACGCCGCGAAAGACGTCCTGGACAAGGCCCGCGCGGTCGCCGCCGAACGCGGCCTGGAGAACGTCGAGTTCGCCGTGGCGGACGTCCACGCCCTGGACTTCCCCGACGACTCCTTCGACGTCGTCCACGCCCACCAGGTACTCCAGCACGTCGGCGACCCGGTCCAGGCCCTGCGCGAGATGCGGCGGGTGTGTCGGCCCGGCGGGGTCGTCGCGGCCCGCGACAGTGACTACGGAGCCTTCGCCTGGTTCCCCGAACGACCCGCGCTGGACGGGTGGTTGGATCTGTACCACCGGGTCGCCCGGGCGAACGGCGGCGAACCGGACGCCGGGCGGCGCCTGTTCGCGTGGGCCCGGCAGGCCGGCTTCACCGACGTCACGACGACCGCGGGCACCTGGTGCTTCGCCACCCCGGAGGAGCGCGCCTGGTGGAGCGGCCTGTGGGCGGACCGGACGACCGCCTCGGTCTACGCGGAGCTGGCCGTGCAGGGCGGCCACGCGACCGCCGCCGAGCTGACGGCGATCGGCGAGGCCTGGCGGGAGTGGGGCGAGCGGGAGGACGCCTGGTTCATGGTCCCGCACGGCGAGATCGTGTGCCGGGTGTCCTGACCACCACACCGCTGGAGGCGCTCAGTAGAGGGAGTCGTGGAACCCGAGGCAGTCCGGGTCCTGGACAGGGCACCTCGGATGCGGCGTGCGGTCGGGCTCGGGCGGTGCCGGCTCGGGGTCCAGGAAGCCCGGCTCGGGCGGCGGCAGCGCGAACGTCTCGCAGAGGCAGACGCCGCAGCGGCCCGCGAACCGGGGCTCCGCGTGACGGAAGCGCGGGTGTCCGCACCGGCACTCGGCCGTCGCCCAAGTGGCCATCTCGGACCCCCGTCCCTCCGCCCGCCACCGCTCTGCCCAGGATAGCGAGCCACCGCCCCGACCGGACCCTCCCGTCAGCTCGGACGCATCCTGAACTCGTAGGCGTACGGCAGTGGTTCGTCGGTGAACTCCGACCAGATCTCGCCGAGGATCTCGGCTCCCTCGCGCAGGTCCGCGACCTCGAAGCCCGCGTCGAAGACGGCGCGGGCCTCGCCCGTCCTGCCCTCGGCGAGGAGCAGCCGGGCCTCCAGGAGCCGGAAGGCACCCCTCCCCCTGACCTCTTCCGGAAGGCGCGTCCATGTCTCGCGCGCCCGGCCGGTCCGTCCGGCGGCGAGCAGCGCGACGACCGCCTCACGGCCGAGGGCGGCGGCGGCCACCTCGTCCTCGGCGGCCCGGTCGGCGTGGTCGGTGAAGGCCTCGGCGAACCGTTCGGCGGCGCGCGCCGGGTGTCCGTCCTCCCGGTCGGCGACGGCGAGGCAGTAGAGCAGTGGCCAGCGCACGGCGGCCTCGCGCAGGCCGCGTTCCCAGCTCCGTACCGCCTGGGCACGATCTCCGGCGTGCCACTGGGCGATGCCGAGGTGGTACTCGGTGGAAGGGTGAGCCGGGGCGGTCTCCAGCATGTCCCGCCAGGGCGCCGAGACCAGCGGAGCGCCGGGCGCGGCACCCTTCTCGGGGGCGGGCAGGACTCCGCTGTGCAGCAGTTCCCGCCAGGGTTCCTGCTCCGGACCGAGCGTCGACTCGGGGAAGGGGGTCCCGGGCAACTCGTAGTGTCCGCGCAGGACTTCGAGGGCGCCCCAGCCGGAGCCGACGGCGAGGACGGTCTCCGGCTCGGCGTCGGCGGCCCGCTCCCGCCAGGCCGTGTACGCCGCGTCGACCCCGGCACGCGGAAGCGCCCCGGCGAGGCCGCTCTCGACGGCCTCCCGGGCCGCGCCCCAGTCGTCGCCGAGCGCCGCGGCGGGATCGGCGGCGAGCGGTCCGTACGCCTCCAGCCAGCTGAACTCCCCGCCGCCCGGGAGCTCCAGGTGCTCCAGCTGGGTGCGGGCGAGGCCGGCCTGTATCTCGGCGTAGCCGGGGGTGCCGGGCTCGGTGAGCCACTCCTGCCAGCGCCGGCCGCCGCGCTCACGGCCCCACAGGAACAGCTTGCGGCCGCGCAGCGGATCGGTGGAGGTCTGGACGAGGCCGGTACCGTCGGCGTCGAGGGCGGCGATCCAGCGGCGCTGCCCGTCGGGCAGGTCGTAGAACCAGTCGGCCGCGTGGTCGCCGTTCAGCGGGTACGAGCGGTCGGTGCCGTCCGTGGTGACGGGGACGGGCAGGCGGCGCAGCCCGCGCTCGTAGCCGTGGTGCCAGGCCGAGTCGGCGGGGGCGATGACGCGGCGGTCCTCCGGTACGGCGGTGTTGGACCACCAGTAGAGGGGGGCGGGCCGCTCGTGGGGGTTGCGGACGCGGACGCCGACGTGGAGGAAGTCGGAGCCGTCCGGCAGCCACAGGTCGACCTGGAAGGGCAGGTCCCGCAGGCGCTCCCACTCCCACAGGCGGAGCATCGGACCGCCGTCGGGCGCCCGGACGACCGCCGCGTGCAGGGGCGAGCAGGAGAGGGTGGTGTGGCCGGTGGCTCCGATGTTCCACTCGATGCCGCCGGAGAACCAGGCGCCATTGAGGGCGAAGGCCGCCGGCTGGAACACCGGGTTGCGGTAGAGGAGTTCGCGTCCGGTGGGTTTGTGGTGCAGGGAGTGGACGCGGCCGCCGAGGCCGGGGAGCACGGTGGCCCGGAGCCGGTCGTTCTCGATCACGATCGCGTCGAGCTCCGCGGGGGTGCGTTCGCGCCCGTAGCCGTCCCGTACGGGGGCGGGCAGCAGGCTGCGCAGGGGTGCGCGTCCGATGCCCCGGGCCATGTCGCGCGGGAGTTCCGCGAGGGTCTGGTCGTCGACCGCGTGGGTCCCGTGGTGGGTCCGCAGGGCGGGCAGGGGGTTGTCCGGGCCCAACGGGGCCGCGGGCAGCGTCAGTACGGCACGTCGCACGGTCGTCATCCACCCATGGAACACGCCGGGGCCCGTCCTGACCAGGGGCTCTCGCGCCATGCTTCGACGGAGCGGGGCCGCGGGGGCGCCCGGATAATCCGGGCGGCGCGGCTGCCGGTCCGCGTACCGTGGAGGGTCGGCGCCGGCACGGCGACCGGGCGGACAGCGCGACAGGGAGTACGAGGAATGGGCACCCAGCACACCTACCGGGTCATCGTGCGCGGCACGTTCGACGGTCTGTCGGAGGAGAGCCGGACCCGGCTGCTCGCCGAGGCGGACGCGCACGGGCTGACCGCGATGCGGTTCACGGAGGAGGGTTCCCTCGCCTACGACCGGACGCTGAAGCACTTCTCGTACCGCCTGGTCGTCGTCTCCGACGCGGCGGACGGCGACGAGATGGCGGGCGCGCTGGCGGAGGACCGGGTGGAGACCGCGCTGAAGGAGCTCGGGCACGGGTACAAGGCGCTGCGCTCGGCCGTGACGGACCTCGACACGATGAAGATCAACTACAAGCGCTGACCGGTACCTTGGGGCTCCCGGGCGGTGATCGCCCAGCGCTCGTGGTCCCGCCAGGCTCCGTCGATGAACAGCATCGCGGGCGAGAAGCCCTCCAGGCGGAAGCCCGCGCGGCGGACGAGCGCACGGGAGGCGGTGTTGCCGGGCTGGATGTTCGCCTCCAGGCGGTGCAGCTCCAGGGGCCCGAAGGCGTACGCCAGGAGCAGCCCGAGGGCCTCGGTGAACAGTCCGCGTCCGGCGGCGTGCGCGAAGGCTCCGTAGCCGAGGGCGCCGCTGCGGAAGGCGCCGCGGACGATGTTGTTGATGTTGACGAAGCCGGCGATCCGGTCCCCCTCCTCGCCTTCGGCGTGCTCGCAGACGAGGAAACCCGCGCGCGCCGGGTCCTCGATGAGCACGCCCGCGTAACCGGCGTACGCCTCGGGGGTGCACGGAGGGAACAGCCAGGGCCGGTGGAGCTCCCGGCTCTCGCGGGCGCGGGCGGTGAACTCCTCCGCGTCGTCCGGCGAGAAGGGGCGCAGGCCCACACGGGGCCCGGCGGCGAGGAAACGGCCAAGATCGGCGGGCATGGTCCGAGGTTAGGGCCACCCCGGGCGAACCGCTCGCCCGGACGGACCCCTCGCCCGGACCGATCGCTCGCCTCGGCTGATCGCTTGCCTCGGCCGATCGGTCGTCCCGGCCGATCGCTCGCCTCGGCCGATCGCTCGTCCGGATGGACCGATCACCCGGGCCGGACCGATCACCCGGGCCGGACCGATCAGCCGGGCCGGGCCACTCGCCCGGACGGACCGCTCGCCCCGGCCGGGTCACTCGCCCGGACGTCCCGGTGCCTCCCGCAGGACCCTCCCCCGCCGGGTCAGCGGCGGGCGGTGCGGACGCGGGGCGGGCAGGTCTCGCCCTTGCGTACGACCCCGATCGTGACCGCGGCCCGCCGGTCGAGGACCGTGGCGGCCGCCGGGTACTGCGTGCACACCCGCCAGTTCGGCGGCCACAGCACCCGCCGGTCCCGTCCGCTCGCGTCGTGGACGTCGAGGCGGGTCCGGCCGTCGAGCCGGGTGAAGACCCGCCACAGCCGTACGCCCAGGAGGTCCGGCATGGCGCGCGCCCCGGCACCCCCGCCCGGTACGGCGGGTTCCTCGGCCGACGAGACGGCGACGGCAGCGAGCGCGAGGACGGCGCCCGCGCCCACGACGGCGGCCCGCTTCACTTCCGCCTCCGGCCCGCGACGTAGTAGCCGCAGGCCGCCCCGAGGACGGCGGTCGCGAGGAGCGCCAGATAGAGCGGCATGGACACCTCGGGGATCAGGATCCGGATCCTGACCTCCCGGGTGTTCTCGAAGATGAAGACGAGCGTGAGGACCGCGACCGCCGCCATCGCGATCCGGCCCGGGGTGAAGGCTCCGCTGAACCGGGACGTGCCGCTCGCGCGGGACGCCCCTGACGTGCCCTTGGGACTCATGCCCGGCCCTCTCCTCCGTCGTGCCGTCGGTGGTGCCCGTCGGTCGCACCCGGCCCGCGCCGCGGGACCAGCCGTGGGACCAGAATGGGGCGAGCGAAGCCCCACCGGGACGGTGGGAGGAGCCGTACGGGTGACTTGTCAGACAACGTGGGCCGACTACGGTGGTCCCGGACACCGGCAGGAACCAGACGAGGAGGCGGCCGTGGCGGTCAGCGGACAGCGGCGACGGCCGGTCGTGGCGCTGTACGAGCGGATCGCGGACGCCGTCCACGACGGCACCTACCCGCCGGGGTCGACGCTCCCCTCCGAGCCGAAGCTCGCCGCCGAACTGGGCGTGAGCCGGCCCGCCCTGCGCGAGGCGCTGCTGCTGCTCCAGGAGGACGGTCTCCTCACCGTGCGCCGCGGGGTCGGCCGGACCGTCAACGACCGTCCGCCGCGCAGGGGTTTCGAGCACATCCAGCCGCTGGAGGAGCTGATCGGCGCGGGGGGTCCGCTGCGCGTGCGGGCGCTGCTGCGGACGGTGGAGGAGCCCACCGACTTCACGACGCAGCACCTGCTCGCCCCGGCCCGCGCCGAGCTGCGGTTCTGGGAGTCCGTGCTGACCGGGGAGGGTACGGCGGCGGCGCTGAGCCACGAATGGGCGGCGGCGGACGAGGTGCTCGACCGGGTGCACCCCGAGTTCGCCCGCGCCCTGCGGGCGACGGAGCCGGACGCCTCCGCGCGAGGCGGCGGGCCCGGTCCCGCCGCCTCGATGCTCGCGGTCCTCGTCGGGGCCTCGCGCGAGACGGCCCTGAGCGCGCACAGCGGCATCACGGCGACGCTGCTCGGGCGGCGGCGCGGCGACCAGCTGGGCCGCCCGGCGGACACCCCGGCCGTCCTGGTCACCCAGGTCGTACGGGTCGGGGAGACCCCGGTCCTGGCCGCCAAGCACATGCTGCCGACGGGCACCCCCGCGCTGCCGGTGCTCCAGTCGCACTGAGCGGTCCGGAACCGCCGCCGCACCCGTACCCTCCCCACCCGGAGCACCCGGACCACCCGGCCACCCGGCCACCCAGCCACCCGGCCACCCGGCCACCCGGCCACCCGGCCACCCGGCCACCCGGCCACCCGGCCACCCGGGCCGAACGGACCAAGGGCGCTCCCGGACACCCGTCGACCGGCCTCCCGGACGCCCGTCGAGCGGCCTCCCGCACGGCCGTCGCCGCACACCCCTCGGCCGTGGCGTACACTTCCCCGCCATGCACTTGTCTGACAACCTTGCCACGCCTGCCGCCGCCACCGTCTCCGAGTGGATCCGCCGGGCCCCCAAGGCCGTTCTCCACGACCACCTCGACGGCGGGCTGCGCCCCGCGACGATCGTCGAGCTGGCGCGGGAGCACGGCTACACCGCGCTGCCGACCGAGGACCCGGCCGAGCTCGCGGTGTGGTTCCGGGACGCCGCCGACTCCGGCTCGCTGGAGCGGTACCTGGAGACCTTCGCCCACACCTGCGCGGTGATGCAGACCCGCGAGGCGCTGACCCGCATCGCGGCCGAGTGCGCCGAGGACCTGGCGGCGGACGGTGTCGTCTACGCCGAGATCCGTTACGCCCCCGAGCAGCACCTGGAGGGCGGGCTGACCCTCGACGAGGTCGTCGAGGCGGTCAACGACGGCTTCCGCGAGGGCGAGCGCCGCTCCGGCGGCCGGATCACCGTCCGTACGCTCCTCACGGGCATGCGGCACACGGATCGCTCCCTGGAGATCGCGCGGCTCACGGTCGCCCACCGGGAGAACGGCGTGGCGGGCTTCGACATAGCCGGCGGCGAGATCGGCAACCCGCCGGCCCGCCACCTTCCCGCGTTCCAGCACCTGAAGCGGGAGAACTGCCACTTCACGATCCACGCGGGCGAGGCCGTCGGCGCGGAGTCGATCCACGAGGCCGTGCAGGTCTGCGGTACGGAGCGGATCGGCCACGGCGTGCGGATCACGGACGACATCGCCGAGGACGGCACCCTGGGCGGGCTCGCCTCGTACGTCCGGGACAACCGCATCGCCCTGGAGGTCTGCCCGACCTCGAACCTCCAGACGGGCGCCGCCAAGGACTACGCCTCGCACCCGATCGACGAGCTGCGGCGCCTCGGCTTCCGGATCACGCTCAACACCGACAACCGCCTGGTCTCCGGCACCACCATGAGCGAGGAGTTCCAGCACATGGTGGACGCCTTCGGCTACGGCCCCGAGGTGTTCGAGGAGTTCACGGTCGCCGCCCTGGACGCCGCCTTCCTGCCGCTGCCGGAGCGGCAGAGGCTGATCGACGAGGTCGTCCGCCCGGGGTACGCCGCGCTCTAGCGCGAGGCCCAGGGGGGTGGCCAGCCGACCCTTCCGCCGACGATCGGCAGATCCAGCGTCCCCGTGTCCTCGGGGGCGCTGGTGACGATCACGGGCTAGACGCCCCGGTTGCCGACGTAGGCCGAGTCGCTGGCCGCGATCACGAACTCCCTGCGGTGACCGGTCTCGTAGCGGTGCGCGACGCGCGGCAGCTCCACCGTGAACGGGCGGGTCGCGTCCGGCACCCGCACAGGGGCGACGAGCCGGTCGACCAGGGTCTTCGTCCCGTCGTGCGCGACGTCGCAGAGCTTGGCGAAGAGGGCGAGGTCCCACGTCACAGCAGGGCCGGTACGTCGAGGGTGAGCGTGCCCGCCCCCGCGTCGAGCACCCCGGGCACCCCGAGCGGCACGGTCAGCGCCGTCGCGCTGTGGCCGAAGCCCAGCTCCTCCACCACGGGTATGCCGAGGCCGCCCAGCCGGTCGACGAGGACCGCCCGCACGTCCTCGTACGGGCCGCACTCCTCCCACGAGCCCAGGGCGACACCCGTGACGCCGTCCAGCCAGCCGGAACGCAGCAGCTGGGTGAGGATCCGGTCGAGCCGGTACGGCTCCTCCCCCACGTCCTCCAGGAGCAGCAGCCCCCCGCGCGCCGAGGGCCTGCCGTGCGGGGTGCCGAGGTCGGCGGCGAGCAGGCTGACGCAGCCGCCGAGCGTGACCCCGCGGGCGCGGCCGGGGACCAGCGGCCGCGCCGTCTCCAGGCCGAGCGTCAGCACCTTCTCCGGCTCGAACAGCGTGGCCCGCAGGGATTCCTGGGTGCGGGGGTCCGACAGGAAGGTGCCGGCGGCGACCATCGGTCCGTGGAGCGTGGCGAGCCCCGTCCGGACGGCGAACGCCTCGTGCAGGGCGGTGACGTCGCTGTAGCCGACGAACGCCTTGGGCCCGGCCGCCCTGATCGCCGGCCAGTCGACGAGGTCCACCATGCGCTGCACCCCGTAGCCGCCGCGCGCGCAGATCACGGCGGAGACGGACGGGTCGCACCAGGCGTCCGTCAGGTCGCGGGCCCTCGCCCGGTCCGCGCCCGCGAGGTAGCCGAGGGTGGGATGGGCGTCGAGGACGTGCGGGGCGACCACCGGGTCCAGGTCCCAGCCGCGCAGGATGTCGAGCCCGGCCCGGAGGCGCTCCTCGGGTACGGGTCCGCTGGGGGCGACGACGGCGACCCGCGCCCCGGGCCGGAGGCGCGCGGCCCGGGTCAGGGGCGCGGTGGCGGAGAGTGGTTTCGACGCGGTCACGAGCGGAGCTCCAGGGCGGTGACGTCGGTGCGGGCGACCCCGAAGGTCTCGGCGTACAGGGCGAGTTCGGCCTCCAGGGCTCTGATCATCGTGTCGGCCCTGCGGAAGCCGTGCCCCTCTCCCTCGAAGGCGAGGTAGGCGTGGGGGACGCCCCGGCCGGCCATCCGGGCGAGGAAGCGCTCGGCCTGGGCGGGCGGGCAGATGACGTCGTCGAGTCCCTGGAGCAGCAGGAAGGGGGTCGTGACCCGGTCGACGTGCTCGATCGGTGAGCGTTCCTCGTAGCGGGCGGGGACCTCGTCGAGGGGGCCGATGAGGCCGTGGAGGTACTGGGACTCGAAGTCGTGGGTCTCGTCGGTGGCCCAGCCCAGCAGGTCGAGGACGGGGTAGATGATCGTGCCGCAGGCGTACACGTCGGTGGTGACGAGGGAGGCCGCGGTCGTCCAGCCGCCCGCGCTGCCCCCGCGCACCGCGAGCCGGGCGGGGTCGGCGGTGCCCTCGGCGGCGAGGGCCGCGGCGACGGCCGCGCAGTCCTCGACGTCGACGACGCCCCACTGCTCACGCAGCCGCTCCCGGTACTCCCGGCCGTAGCCGGTCGAGCCGCCGTAGTTGACCTCGGCGACGCCGATCCCCCGCGAGGTGAAGTAGGCGATCTCCAGGTCGAGGACGAGCGGGGCGTGTCCGGTGGGTCCGCCGTGGGCCCAGATCACGTAGGGCGGCAGTTCGCCGGCGGGGCCGGTGAACCCGGGGTGGTGGGGCGGGTACACCTGCGCGTGGATCTCGCGTCCGCCGGGGCCGGTGAAGGTGCGGATCCGCGGCTCGGGGTAGTACGCGGGGTCGACGGCGTCCGTGTGCGCGGCACCGACGACCCGGGTGCGGCCGGTGCGGGTGTCGAGCTCGACGAGCTCGTAGGCGCTGCGCGGTCCCGCGGCGACACCGACGACGCGGGTGCCGTGCGCGGCGAGGGTGGAGGCCCAGTCGGTCCAGGGGCCTGCGGCGTCGACGAGGGTGCCGCTGTCGGGATCGAGTATCCCGAGGGCGGTGGTCCCCTTGCCGTGGACGACGGCGATCAGGCCGTTCTCGAGGGGCGTGAACCAGTTCAGCCCGATCTTCCAGAGCGGTCCGGCGAACTCCTCGTCGCGGGGGCAGAGCGCGAGGGGTTCACCGACCTCGCCGGCCGGGTCGATCTCCGCCCGGTAGAGGTTCCACCAGCCGGTGCGGTCGCTCGCGAAGAGCAGTCGCCCGGCCGCGTCCCAGGCGACCTGCGCGATCGACTCGGCGGGGCCGCCGGCGACGGTCCGGTCCTCGTGGAAGGTGCCGTCGGGGGCGAGGTCGGCGAGCCGGACCTCGGTGCCGTCCCAGGGCATGCGGGGGTGGTCCCAGGCGATCCAGGCCGCCCGGCGCCCGTCCGGGGAGAGGCGGGGCCCCGTGACGAACCGGTGCCGCCCGTCGGAGAGTTCGCGCACGGCACCGCGGTCCTCGGCGGCCGATCCGTCCAGCGGCACGGCGGCGAGGACCCGGCGGACGTCGGTCGGCGCGGGCCCGGTGAACTCCTCCAGGACGCACCAGACCTCGCCGCGGTCCGGGTGGATCACCGGGTCGACCCAGCGCAGTCCGCCGCCGACGCCGGAGACGGGCGTGAGCGGCCGGGGCCCGGCACCGGGTCCGGCCTCCGGCTCGTAGGCGTACAGGCGCTGGTCGGGGAAGTGGCTGAAGACCACGAGGGGTCCGCCGGTCGGGCGCGCGCTCGCGGCCCAGGGCTGTCCGCCGTACTCGATGACCCGGCTGCGGACGTTCCACGGCGCGGGGAGCACCGGCTCCTCGGTGCCGTCGGCGCGCCGCCGGACGAGGGCACGCCTGCCGCCCTCGGCGGGCCGGGGCGCGGTCCACCACAGCTCGTCGCCGACGGTGCCCGCGTACTCGGGTCGCCCGTCGTGGGCGGCGGCGAGCGCGGCGTCGACGGGCGACGGCCAACTGCCGTGCGCGGCCGTGGTCGCGGTCGTGGACGTGGTCATCTCGGCTCCCCCTGTCACTGCGTTTTCCTAGGCGGACTTCATGTAGTGGTCGAGCACCCGGACGCCGAAGTGCAGGGCGTCGACCGGGACCCGTTCGTCGACGCCGTGGAAGAGCGCCCCGTAGTCGAGTTCCGGCGGCAGCCGCAGCGGAGAGAAGCCGTAGCCGGTGATGCCCAGCCGGGAGAACTGCTTGGCGTCGGTGCCGCCGGACATGGTGAACGGCACGACGTGTCCGGCCGGGTCGAAGCGCTCGACGGCGGCGCGGAGCTTCGCGAAGGTCGGCGAGTCGACCGGGGCCTCCAGGGACACCTCGCGGTGATGGAACTCCCACTCCACGTCGGGCCCGGTGAGCTCGTCCATGGTCGTGGCGAACTCTTCCTCGCCGCCGGGCAGGGTCCGTCCGTCGATGTACGCGACGGCCTGGCCCGGGATGACGTTGACCTTGTAACCGGCCTTCAGCATCGTCGGGTTGGCGCTGTTGCGGACGGTGGGTGCGACGAGCGCGGCGGCGGGGCCGAGCTTGTCGAGGAGGAGGTCGACGTCGAGGTCGGGCGCGCTGGTGTCGACGTCGATGCCGTACAGCACGGCGAGTTCGGTGAGGGCGGCGCGGACGGTGGTGGTGAGGCGCACCGGCCAGGTGTGCGCGCCGATCCGGGCGACGGCGGAGGCGAGGCGGGTGACGGCGTTGGCGGTGTTCACCTTGGAGCCGTGGCCCGCCTTGCCGTGGGCGGTCAGCTTGAGCCAGGCGGTGCCCCGCTCCCCCGCCGCGATCGGGTAGAGGGTCGTGCCGGGCTGCGGGTGGAAGCTGAACGCCCCGGACTCGCTGATGCCTTCCGTGCAGCCCTCGAAGAGCGCGGCGTGGCGGTCGGCGAGGAAGCCGGAGCCGTCGTCGGCGCTGGCCTCCTCGTCGGCGGTGTACGCGAGGACGATGTCGCGGCGCGGACGGACGCCCTGCCGGGCCCAGGAGCGGACGACGGCCAGGACCATCGCGTCCATGTTCTTCATGTCGACGGCGCCGCGCCCCCACACGAGCCCGTCGTGGACCTCCCCGGAGAAGGGGTGCACGGTCCATTCGGCGGGGTCGGCGGGGACGACGTCGAGGTGGCCGTGGACGAGGAGCGCGTCGGCCGAGGGGTCGGTGCCGGGGATGCGCGCCACGACGTTGGTGCGGCCGGGGGTCCGCTCCAGGAGGGTGGGTGTGATGCCGGCGGCCGCGAGCCGCTCGGCGACGTACTCGGCGGCGGGGCGCTCGCGGCAGTCGCCGTCGCCCCGGTTGGTGGTGTCGATGCGGATGAGCTCGGAAGTGAAGGTGACCACCTCGTCGAGCGCCGTCGTGTCCGGGCCCCGGACCTCCTCAGCCATACTGCTCCTCCACTGCGGCCGAGACGATGGTCGTGACCGCCTTGAACGTGCGAATTGCCTCGTACATCGTCTCCCCCGTGTAGGAGACGCGCCGCTCGCCGCTCCGCGCCACGCCGGGAACCACCGTGGCGGCCGCGCCGAGGTGGTCGGCGTCGAACTCCAGCTCCACCGTGAACGGTCCGCCGCGGACCGGCTCGTGCCGGACGGCGAGGGCGGTCGCGTCCTTCGCCGCCGCTCTGATGTCGGCGGCGGTCCTGGCCGGGGTGCGGCACACCGCCGCGTACCGCGAGACGTGGTCCTTGACGGCCACCTTGCGGGCCTCCGGCGCGTACCCGAGGGCGTCCTCGCAGGTCAGGTCGTCGCCGGTGACGAGCACGACCGGGACGCCGTACTCCGCCACCACATGGGCGTTGAGCAGGCCCTCGCTCGCCCGCTCGCCGTTCAGCCAGACGCCCGTGATCGAGTTGGCGAGGTAGGTGTGCGCGAGGACCCCCTCGGTGCCCGCGCCCGTGTGGTAGCCGACGAAGGCGATCCCGTCGACGTCCCCGTGCTGCACGCCCTCGACCATCGACAGCGACTTGTGCCGGCCCGTGAGCATCTCGGCGCGCTCGTCCAGCCGCTCCAGGAGCAGGTTCCGCATGCTCCAGTGTGCTTCGTTGATCAGGACCTCGTCGGCGCCGCCGTCGAAGAAGCCGAGCACGGCCGCGTTCACGTCGGACGTGAACATCGCGCGGCAGCGCTCCCACTGGGGTGTACCGGGCAGCACGTCGGCGGGCCAGGTCACCCCGGTCGCGCCCTCCATGTCGGCGCTGATGAGGATCTTCATGTCTGGCACCGTACGCGCCGCCCGGCAGCCCTACCACCCCTGTGGATAACCGCCGTTGGAGTGGACCAATGACGGCCCGTCGAAGGTCACCGGGACGGCGGTACGGATCATCCGCGGAGTTCCGGATACCCCCGGGGATCATCCTCGGCCAGACGGCGCAGGGCGGCGGCGGCCTGTTCCTCGGGCGGTGTCCCGTCGTCCGGGAGGTGCCACAGGAACTGCCGCCGCTCCCCCTCCGCCTCGGGCGTTCCGTCGGCGGCCAGGGGCGGGCCGGTGAAGGTGACCACGGTCGTGTCCGGCGCGTCGAAGGCCGTGGAGATCCACCCCTGCCGGAGCCCCCACCGGGTGAGCGACTCCGGCCGGTCGCGCAGACCCGCCGTGATCAGCCGGGCCGTGCGGCGGGCCGGCCAGGTCCAGCCATGGTCGTGTTCCGCGTACGCGATCTCGGCGTCGTACGCGACGGCGTCGAAGCGGTACGCGGGGAGTTCCGGCAGCCCGCGCGACGCGCCCGGCCGCCGCCAGTCGTCCCAGACGACGTGGCCGCCTTCGCGCCGCACGGTGACGTAGAGCGCGCCGCAGCAGCCCTCGGTGCAGTAGGCCTCGGCGAGCCGCACTTCGCGGGGTTCGGACGTGGCCCGCAGGGCGCCCTCGTCGAGCAGCCGCTCGGGCGGCTCGCCGGGACCCTGGTCGAAGGCCTCGGGGACGAGGGGTCGTCCGTCGATCAGGAAGCGGGTCTCGACGACCTCCGGCTCGGCGGGATCGGCGACGGCGACCTCGATCCGCAGCCGGGGCGCGCCGGAGGGCTCCGCCGCGTCGGCGGTACGGAGCCGGCGGGCGGTACGGAGCCGCCGCACCGTGCGGTGGACCCAGTCGGCGCGCCGCCGGTCCGCCGGGTCGGCGGGCGTGTCGCCCTGCCACCTCGCCACCGCCAGGAGGGTGTCGACCAGTTCCTCGCGCCGCCCCTCAGACCAGGCGAGGAGGTGCCCTGCGCCGCTGTGCAGGTCGAGGGCGAGGGAGACCAGATCGGCCCGGTGGTCGAGCTCGCGGGGCAGCCGGTGGGCGAGGCCGGCCACCGTCTCGTACAGGTCGACGGCCTCTCCGTACCGAAGGATCTCGGCCAGATAGTTGCTGCGACTGGTCATCCGGACCAGCACACGGACCGCCTGGGCGAGCAGCCCGGGGTGGTCGGGCTCCCGCCGGAGGAGGCCCACGAGCCCGATGGCCTCGGCGACGTGCCTGGCGGCCTCGGGACCGAGGCCCCGGGGCCCGGTCGGGATCTCCAGGAACCGGTCGCGTACGGCCTCGGTGTCCCCCGAGTCGAGTGCGTCGACGAGTGCGCGCAGCTCGGCCCCTCGGACGCGGTGGATCAGCCACACGAACGCGGCGGTCCGCCGGTCCAGGGGGGCGAGCGCGGTGACGATTTCCTGATCGAGGCTTTGGAGGACGCCGAGGGTGCGGAGATACGGCACGTCCTCGGCCTCGCCGAGCCGGGCGAGGATGCCGAGGCCGGCGGCCACGGTGATCGTGGTGGTCCCGTCGCGGGTCAGGCGCCGGCCGAGCGCCCTGGCGCGGGCCCGGTCGGTCGGATCGTCGGGTGGCGGGAGGTCGGCGACCGCGGAGAAGACGGTCCGGTCGCGCACCCCGGTTGCGGCGATGACCCGGTGGGCCTCGGCTGCCGCCCGCTCCGCGTCCGGGTCGGCGAGCAGGGAGACGAGGACGTCGGTGACGGCGATCCTGGCCTCGGCATGGGTGCGGCCGACGCGTTTGGGCCTCGGTGGGCGCCCGGTGTCGGGGAGGGGATGGCCGCGCTCGGGCAGGGGCTGGTCGGGTTCCGCGCGGCGGAGGTCCCTGGCGTACGCGAAGAGGGAGGGCGCGGAGAGGGAGGGGTCGGAGAGGGAGGGGTCGGAGAGGGAGGGGTCGGAGAGGCCGGGGGCGGAGAGGCCGGGGGCGGAGAGGCCGGGGGCGGAGAGGCCGGGGGCGAGCGTCGGGCGCTCGTGCGGGGCGCTCACCGCGCGGGGTGGAGCTCGATTCCGTAGGTCATGGGAGCATGCTGCCCTCCGGGCCTCCCGACCCGCCATCGAATTAACGGGCGCCTAGACGATGGCTCGAATAGGGCGAAATATCGTCAACGTGTGCGTATAGGCTGTCGGCCGCAGTTGTCGTACCGACCTTCCGGAGAGCACTCGGTGACCATCGCCATCACCCCGTCCGACACGTCCGCCGAAGAGCGCGAGACCGCCCCCGCGGCGATCTCGGAGCCCGAGTTCTGGGTGCCGGATGCCCCGGAGCCGGCGTCCACGCAGCCGGAGTCCCCCGAGGCCGAGGTCCAGGACGAGGCCGAGGATGAGGAGCCGGAGCCCGTGTCGCCCGACGCGCACGACCCCGTCGTCGTCCGCGACGCGCAGGACTTCGGGATCTACGCGCGGACCGGCGGCTGGGCCTTCGCGCTCAAGGTCGCGCGGAGCGTGCGCCCCGGCGGCCAGCCCGCCGAGGGCACGGCCGCCGCGAAGGTCTCGGCGAAGGCCTTCGCCGCGCTCGCGGGCTGCTCGCCCGACCGGGTCATGCGCTACTACAAGGCCTGGGACATGGCGGCCGACGACGGCCTGGTCCCGCAGTTCGAGGTCCTGGTCCCCGGCGAGGACGTCGAGCTGCCCGACGCGGACGTCTGGCTCTCGTACTACACCTCCCGCAACAGCGCGTCCTCCGTGCGCGGCCAGGCGATCAGCGCGGCGGCCGAGGCGGAGGGCATCCGGCCGACGAAGGCCCTGGAGGTCGCCGAGAACCCCACGGCGCTGCGGGCCGCGATCCTCGCCGACCCCGGGACGGCCGAGGCGGCGCGCGGCGCGCTGCTCGACCGGATGAAGGAGGACCCGGCCCTCCAGACGGAGATGGCCCGCGCGTTCGCCCGCACCGACGACCTGAAGAAGGCGGTGGCGAGCGAGGCGAAGGCGGCCGACCGCATCGGGTACGTGCGGCAGATCGTCGAGAACGGCCAGATCAAGACCCCGGCCGGCCAGACGGTGGACGCTCCGGCCGAGCTGCGCGCCGAGGCGGAGCGCCATCTGTCGCTCATCGACGAGCTCGACGACTCCGAGGAGGCGGGCGAGTGGGCCGGTGAGGCGTACGACGCGGTGAAGGGCCTGGTCGCCCGGGCCGTCGAGGAAGACCCGACGCTGCGGGTCCAGGAGCGGCGCACCAAGTTCTACAACAGCCTGCAGAAGGCGACGAAGGTCTTCGAGGAGCTGACGCTGGACGAGGTGATGGAGGAGGACATCTACGAGGCCGACATGCTCCAGCGCCTCGAAGCCCTCCAGGAGGCGATCGGCACCTGCATCAGCGCGCTGCGCAAGGCGTCGACCGCCTCCTGAGGGCAGCCGCTCAGTCCGGAAAAGGGGGAGCCCCGACCGATGTCTCGGTCGGGGCTCCCGAACTGCTTCGAGGGCGGCCGGGCCGGGATGACCCGGCCCGGCCACACTCCTAGTGAGTGTCGAGCCAGCGGCGTGCCGCCGGGCTCAGCGGGGGCTCATCCGGATAGTCCATCGATCCGGACGCCAGATCCTCGGCCCACCGACGGAGGACCTTCGAACGATGCGGCGCCGTCAGTACCGAGGTGCTGATCTCGTGTTCCCACGTCGTCGCGAAGAGCAGCACGTTCCCGTCGAGCGAGAGCATGCGGAACTCGGGACGGCAGGGAGCGCTGCCGAGTAGCCCGGCGGCTCCCGCGCCCATGATGTCCCATTCGCTCTGCAGCTCGACGCAGAACCACCCCGAGCTGTCGTTCTCCTCCGTGTCCATCGCGAGCAGGAACCTGCGGTCGGTCTCGGAGAAGAGCCCTCCTTCGACCGCCAGCCGGTACCAGTCGGCGTTCGCCCTCTCGTGCAGCTGCGGCTCGAGGACGTCCAGCATGGCTTCGACGCGTCCGTCCGAAGGCGGGCAGCTCGTGGCCAGGCCGGTGACGATGGTCGGGATGAGCCCCTCGGGCTCGGTCCACCCGTCAACGAGCAGCAGACCCGCTGCGGCCAGAGCGTCGACTGCTGCGGCTGAAGGCTTCATCGGGGAGATCCACCTCCATGACTCTGGTACCAGTCGGACCCTGGCTGGTTCCACCTGCCTGGCAGGCGTCCGGCATATCCGTATTCGTGGACCGTATTGTAATTGTGGCCCAGCACGTACCCGACGACGCCGTCGGAGCGGACGAGAACGCGGTGCAGAGTGTCCTGACCCTGCCTGTTGAAGACGGTGTACACCGTCGCGTCGTACCACGGGTTGCTGGTGTTGTAGGTGGTCACACCGTTTCGCACCCTGCGGGCGTCGTACCAGTCGGCACCGTTGTTGTTGACCCGCTGCGGCAGCTGACCGCTCTCCACCCGGTTCACGGTCTCGTGAACGTCACGCGGGATCTCCGACCAGTTCTGCGCGTTCTCCTTCTGGCGCTTCTCGGTGAGCTCCGGCGAGTACGGGTCGACTTCCTCGCCACCCGTCGGGCAGCTTTCGTTGTGGTTGAGGAGCGAGGTGCCCGCCGCCATCACGTAGTACGTGTGGAGGTCGGAGACCGTCAGGTTGTGAACCGTGGCCGCCTGGGCGGTCCTGCGCTCGATCGCGGTGATCTGGACGCGGGTGCCGGCGCTGGTCTGCAGCCACTGGCCCGACGTCAGGTCGGTGGCCTTGAGCCAGGCGCGGAGCTGGGGCACCCAGAACGGGTGGCCTTCGGTCGCGGTGACCTGGGCCGTCTTCGTCCCGGTCTTGCCGTCGATGTCGACGGTGATCGTGACGAGGTGCTTGAGGCCCTGGCCCTTGATCTCCGCGGTGACCGTCTCGACCCGGCTCTCACCGGACACGGGGTCGGTCGCGATGACCTTGTCGCCAGCCTTGACCTGCTCGATCGGCTTGGTGGAGCCGTCGGCCATCAGCACCTTCGTGCCGGGCGCGAAGCTGTTGCAGCCGGACTTGCCGGAGCCGCCGCCGCTGGATCCGCCCTTGCTGCGGGAGGAACCGCCGGAGCTTCCGCCCGGCTTGGACGCGCCGGACTTGCCGCCCTTGCCTCCGCCCGCCTGTGAGGAGGACTTGGGAGCGGCCTTGGCCTGGGAGCTCTTCTGGGCCGGGTTACCGGTCTTCTTCTTGGCGGCCGCCGCCGCTTCGGCCTTCCGTTTCGCGGCCTCGGCCGCCTTCTTCTTGGCCCGTTGCGCGGCCTCCTTCTTCGCCTTCTCGATGGCGGCCTTCTTGGCTCTCAGAGCCGCCGCCTCGGCCGCCTTCGCGGCCTTGAGGACGGCTTCCGCCGCCGCCTTCGCCTTCTTGAACGCCTGGATGGCGTTGATCGTGCGGTCGACCGCCCTCAGGACGGACGGGATCTTGCCCAGCTTGGTCCACGGGATCGCCCCGATGATCAGGCTGCCGCAGGACCACATGTCACCGCCGAAGCAGGCCATGGCGTCACTGAGTCCGATGAAGTCGCTCAGGACGCTCCATGCGGCGGCGAGGATCACCGAGGTGAGGGACTTGCCCATGGTGGCCTGCGCCTGCGCGACCTGCGCCGCGGACAGGCCCGCGCCCGCGAGGGCCGCCGCCTTCTCCGAAGCGGTCAGGGTGATCGCCTCACCGGTCGGGTCCGCGTGGGTGACCGGGTTGTTGTGCGCGTAGACGTACCCGTTGGCCTGCAGTGGGTCGTTCAGGTCCATCTGCGGGTCGGCGGACAGGAATCGTCCGACCACCGGGTCGTAGAGACGGGCGCCCAGCAGCGTGTAGCCGGAGGAGTCGTCCCGGGTCTTGTTGAGGAACCCGGTGTGCGCCTGCATGTTGGCGCCGACCGTGCCGGCACCGCGCTGGTTGCCGAACGCGTCCTGCTTGCGGATCCGCACGTCCATCGAGGCGGCCAACGCGACCTCGGCGTAGGTGGAACCCTGGTGATCCGTGGTCAGAGCGACCAGCCGGTCCGCACCCGTGCCGTAGGCGTAGCGCATGACCGAGCCACTGGGGGTGGTGTAGGTGCGCTGCGAGTTGACCAGGACGCCGCCCTGCTGGACGGTGACCTCCGTGTCACCCAGGTTCAGGGTGGCCGTCTTGCCCTTGATGGTGAGCAGGCGTTCGCCACCGGGGCCGTAGATGTGACGGGTGTCGTTCTGCGGCGCCCACAGCTGTGCGGCGGAGGCTCCGTCGCACGTGGCCAGGACGATCGCCGTGCCGCTGGCCGAGTTGGCACCCTGCACCGCCAGGCACAGGTTGGACGCGATGTGCGTCAGCTGACCGGCGGCGTTGCGCTTCAGCTCCTGCGCTGTAGCCGCCGCGGCGGTGGCGGCGCACTTCTGGACCTGTACCGCGGACCCGACGGTGTTGGCGGCCGGCTGGACGCACCAGTCGTCCTGCACCGACAGCGCGCCCCGGTTGGGGTCGGTCTGCGGAGTCGCCGGCGTGCTCGGGGTGGGCGTGAACTTCCAGCTCTGCGCCGAGGAGGCGTTGCAGCTGTACAGCTGGACCGCCTGTGCCGCGGCCGGGATGCCGCTCTTGAGGTCGAAGCACTTGTCGGCCAGGCCCACGTAAGGGGTCTTGCCGCCGGTGCCCGCGCCGGTGATCCGGTCGACCTTGCCGTCCGGCGTCCAGGTCAGCGTCTGCTTGTCACCGTTGTCGAGCGAGGTGACGGACTTCGTCTGACCCGTGAGCTCGTACAGGCGCTCGGCCTCGGCCTTGACCTGCGCACCCGCGGGGGTGGTGTAGGTCTTCGAGGCCTTGGTGAGCGTGTGCGGCTGGCTCTTGGCCGCGCCCACACCGTACTGGTACGTGGTGGTCGCGTCCTTGGCCGTGGCGCCGGTCAGGTCCTTCTCGACCAGCTTGGTGCGGTTGCCGAGGAGGTCGTACTCGTACTCCTGCCAGTAGCCGGAGGTGTCCTTGCCCGGGGCGACGTTGAGCGTGCCGTCGGTGTTCTTCGGGGCGGTGCAGTTCTCCTGGTCCTTCGAGGTCCAGGCGGTCTTCAGCTGACCCAGCGGGTCGTACGTGAAGCACTGCCGCTCCTCGATCCCGGTGGCGTGCTCACGGATGCCCGTGACGTTGCCTGCGGGGTCGTAGGCGTACTCGCGCTTCGAGACCAGGGTGCCCTCGACCGGACCGGCACCAACGGTCTGCTCCCGGTAGACCATCTGGTTCTGGAGCTCACCGGTGGACTCGTCGTACGAGTTCTGGGCCCACACCCGGTACGGCACCGCGCCCATGGTCGAGCGCATGACCTGGCCGTAGGGCGAGTAGACCGTCTCCGAGCCGTACCAGTCCTTGCCGGAGATCGAGAGCGGGTTGCCGTCCTTGTTGTAACGGATGACCAGCTTCTCCGGGTCGAACTTGCCGGCCTTGGGAAGGTGCGCCTCCTCCAGCATGCCGTTGTCGGAGAACTTGTAGTCGTACTGGTAGTCCGCGGGGATGCCCCACGTGGCGGCCAGCGACGAGGGAAGCGACAGCGTCGTCGACGTCGGCTGGTAGTCCGTCGTGTAGCCGTTGACCTTCTGCGTGTACGCCAGGCCGTCGGTGTACCGGGTGGCGGAGGCGGGCATGCCCTTGCCGCCGGCGACGGTGTCGTACGAGAAGCCGGCGAGCAGCGTGCCCGTGGAGCTGCCGAGGCGCTGCTCCTTGGGCCGGGACAGCTCGTCGTATCCGTTCCAGACCGTCACGCCACGCGCGTCGGTCGTGGTCAGCGGACGGTCACGATCGTCGTACGTCATCCGCGTGGTGCCCGTGTCCGGGTCGGTCGCGGTCTCCAGCCGTCCCCGCCCGTCGAACGTCCACGACCACGGGTGGGTCGGGTCGGCCGAGGGCGTCGCCTTGGTCAGCTGACCCCGGCTGTCGTACGTGTAGCGCGTCGACGTGTAGCCGCCGGGCGCCGCCGGGTTGGTGGTGTCCGTGCGGACGGTGCGGCCGAGGGCGTCGGTGTAGACCGTGTAGGCCGAGGCGCCCTGCGGGTGGATCACCTTCGACCAGTCGGGTCCGTACTCGTAGCGGGTGGCCTTCTCGGGCACCTCCTTCGAGATGGCCTCGGTGGTCTCGGAGGCCTTCACCTTGAGGACCGGCATCTCCTCGAGCACGCGGCCAAGGCCGTCGTACTTGTACCGGGTGATGTTCGGGACCGTGGTGTCGGCGCGCGGCGTGAACAGCTCGCCGTTCGGGGTGTCCTCGTTGAGGTAGGCGTTGTTGGTCTGGTAGACCTCACCGGCGCTGTTGTACAGCGTGTCGGTGATCAGACGGCCACCGCCGTCCGCCTCTTCCTGCGACTGGCGCTCGCGGCCGAGACCGTCGTAGATCGTGACGGACTTCTCCACCCGGTCCTCGTAGCCACGGCTGTAGGTCGTGACGTAGGGGGGCTTGCGGAGCGTGCCGCCGTTCGGGTCGTTCGGGTCCGGCTCCTCCACCGGGATCACGTAGTCGGCCTTGAAGTCCGGAATCTTGCCCGCGGCAGGTGTCCGGCCGGGGGCCCAGGCCTCGGCGAGACGGCCCAGCGGGTCGAACGACGCCTCACTGACGTGGCCGTTGGCATCGGTCGTCTTCAGCGAGACCCCGCGGCCCGGCTCCACCTCCTGGACCTGGGTGTGGCCCAGAGGGTTCGTCTGGGTGATCTTGAACACCTGACCCGTCGGCGGGTCGAAGGTGATCGAGGACTCCTTGTTGTCCGGGTCGATCTGCTTGGTGACGCGGCCCATGGCGTCGAAGACGACGGTGCCGCCGGTCTGGAAGCCGGTGCCGTCCGCCTTCAGGGACCACGTCTCGGTGGCCAGACCGCGGGTGGTGTCGGCGGGTGCCGTGCCGTACGCCGTGTTGTCGTACGCGGTCCGTGAACCGGCGGTCAGCGTCTTCAGATCGGCCCAGTTGGCGTCAGCGCACGCCGTGGGCGAGACGAGGACCTGCTTGGTCAGACCGATGATGTTCTTGGTCGTGTTGTGCAGGTACTCCAACTTGGTGCAGGAGTCGTCACCGGTCTTGGTGGGGTCGGTGTCGCCGAACGACTCCACCTGCGTGGGCAGACCGTAGGTGGATTCGAACGTCGTCTTGGTGCGGACGCTCCGCAGGGTGCGGGTGTCGTCACCCGTGCCCGACGACTTCGTGTACGCGATCTCCTCGGGCTCGGTGACGCGCCACGCCTTCAGCGGGTCGAGGCCGTCGCCGCGGGTGCGGCTGGCGAGCTCGGTGGCCTCGGGGACGGTGAGGCTGCGGGTGAGCCAGTCGGTGTCGGCGTCGGCCGCGTCGGAGTAGCTGAACTCCTCGGCTATTCGGCCGGCGAAGGGCTCACGGTCGTAGACCGTCGCACCGTTGTGGGTGAGCGTGGCGCCCGTGATGCTCTTCATCGGGACGGTGTCGCCCATGCCCCGGTAGAAGCGGGTGACCGCCTTGGTCTTCGGTCCCTCTGTGCCCGGCGTGTCCTCGCCGGGAGTGGAACCCTCGCCGTTGTCGGCTGCGACCTTCCGCTCGCCCGTGACGACGGCCGTCTGCTCGAAGCCCGCGAACTGCGAGTACGTGCGCGTGGACTTCTTGCTGAACTCCGCCTCGGCGAGCTTCCAGCCGGCGTTCTTGTAGTCGTACGACGTCCGCGTGGAGTACGAGCCGTCGACGTTCGGCAGCTCCTCGATGGAGTCGACCACGTACTTGTGGAACCAGTCGATGTCCTCGACCTCGGCGTCCGGGTGCCAGAACATCGGGTAGCACAGACGCGTGTTGGCCTTCAGCGCGGCGGTGTCCGTCTTGCCGGGCAGGCCCGTCCTGCTGGCGCAGCCGTCCGCCGCGTCACCCCAGGTCGGCACCTTGTAGGTGACGACGGTCTCGCCGCCGTACTCGTTGATGACGCGACCGATGCGCAGCCTGGCGAAGCCCGGGCGCGGGTCGATCGGCGCCCCCTTCTCCTCCCCGGACGTCTTCCGCAGGAGGACGCGGTTCGGCATCTCCTCCTCGTTGGACTCGAACCGGATCGGGTTGAGCGTGACCGAGGCGTCCAACGAGCCCTTGCGGGCGTAGCCGGTGCGCTGGATGGACTCCAGCCACAGGGCCGTGTTCGGGCCGGTCTTGAGGACGGGGAAGTTCTGCTTGAGCTGGTACTGGTCGACGTCCTGGCGCGCGGTGGTGTCGGTGCGGCGCTGGGCCGAGGTGGTGATCTTGTCCAGGCGCTTGGTGGACCAGAAGGTCGGGCCGGCGTTCCAGCACTTCTTCTTGTCCGTCGAGGTGACCGCCTGGCACCGCAGGTCGGCGGGGGTGTCGTACCAGATGCGGTACTTGCCCGGGTCGCTCGACTTGAAGTTGTCCTCGCTACAGGTCAGCGTGCCCTCGGTGAAGCAGCGCTCGGCGACGGTGAAGCGCACGCGGCCCGGGGCCTCGGCGCTGAAGACGGTGTCCTTGCGCTGGCCGTAGTCGATGTGCTTCAGGTAGCCGCCCCGGTGGTACTCGACCGGGCCCTTGAAGTAGAAGTTCTTCGCGTAGTAGTTCTTCTCGCGCTCCCACCACAGCGACATGGCGTTGCCGTGGACGTCCTCGACGTAGTCGAGGTTCCACTGCCAGGCCTGGTTGCAGGCGGAGGCCTTCCAGTCGGCGGTCGTCGCGCCCTTGTAGCAGGGCTCGCCCGCGTGGTTGCCGTAGACCGGCACCGCGAGCACGGAGTCGGTGTACGGGTCGTCGGCGGCGGCGCCGTTGTCCGACCAGCCCGGGAGCTTGTTCAGACCGAAGTGGTACTTCGTGCCGTCCTTGGTGGTGACGACCCAGTACTCGCCATCGGCGTCCTTCATGCCCGAACGCGGGTCCTTGGACGTGTCCTTGAACCGCTCGATCTTCGAGCCGTCACCGTTGGCGCTGAACCACTTCTGCTTGGCTTCGTCCCACACCAGCTCGGTGGTCATGCCGCCCAGCGACAGGGTGGCGTTCTCCGAGCCCCAGCACTGGTCGGCGGTCTTGTGGGTCGAGTTGTTCGACCCGGCCTTCTTGGAGTCCTGGCGGCAGTTGACGTACGTCCGGCTGATGGAGCCCGGGTTGTAGTCCCAGCCGTCACCGATCCAGGAGGCCTGGTTGTTCGACGCCGAGGTACGGCCGTCGACCGTCTGCGACGAGTAGCCCAGGCTGACCTTCGGCGTCAGACCGCCGGCGGCCTCCGGGACCTGCACCTGGTATCCGTAGGTGAAGGCACCGTTCGACGAGCCCGCGGCCCAGGAGCCGGCGGACAGCAGCGGCGAGGCGGTGAAGTCGCCGGTCGCCGAGGCGCCGGTGTCCATCGCACCGACGACCTGGCGGCCGGAGGTGTCGACGGCCGGGAGGGCGACCTGCCGGGCCGAGGCGCCGGAGACGGACGAGCGGGCTACGCCGTCCTCGAGCAGGTTCGCGACCGGCACCGATCCGGACAGGATCTTGCGGGTGGGCGCGCTCGTCTTGAGCTTGACCTTGGTGGGGGCCTTGGCGGCCGGCACCTCCTTGACCGTGGAACGCAGCCGCTCGATGTCGTCGGCGACCTCGGACGTGCCGGACATGGTCTCCGTGCCGGTGTCCGGGGCGCAGTCACCGGAGTCCGGGGAGTCGATGACGCAGTTCGGCAGCAGGACCAGGCCGAAGCGCTCGGCGGCCTGGGGGCCGTAGCGGTCGGCGAAGCCGGTGGTGTCGACCTCGAGCGTGACCTGCGCGGCCGGATCGGCGTCCGCCGGCGGAATGACCTCAAGGATCATGCCCGGGACGCCGGTGTCCTCCGACGTGGTGGTCGACTTGACCGCGACCCGCCAGTCACCGTCGACCTTCGTCGGGTCCTGACCGACCGGCACGCCGACCGCGACCGGCAGACCGACCGACGTGGTCTCGTTCACCACCGGGACCGTGGTGCCCGGCTGGGTCTGCGCCGTCAGCGGCGCCTTGCCGGCGTCCTCCGCCCACGGGGCGACGTTCTTCGGCACGTAGGGGTCGAGCTGCTGCTCGTCCCCGAGGCTCAGCGCCTTGTCGGCACTGGCGTCGTCGGCGAGCGCGGTGCTCTCGGGGATGTCCGGCAGATCGACCTGGGAGGTCGTCTGCTCACGGCTCATCCCGTCGCCGGGAACGGCCAGGGCCTGCGAGCCCAGACTCGTCACCGTCAATACCGATGACAAAAGAAGGACGGTCGCCGTGCGGCTTCGCCGACGGCGCCGTCGTTGTGACTCTGTCATGGCTAGGCGATTCCGCCCCACCCATGACAGTGGTTCTGAAGCACGCATCACGCGTCGACTCCCACCCAAACGAACAAGACAACGGAGGAGGTGCGGAAACACCAAAGAGCACGCGCCTGGATCAGGCGCGTGCGTGCGCACTCTGTGTCATGTGCGCTCCATTTACAAGATCGGCCAAGTGGCCGAGATGCCCCGACAGTGAGATTCACCACGGTGCAGTCGCAAACAGAAGCTCACACTGTCGATCTTCCGGACAGATCGGATGACAGGAGCATTTACGACCTAAAGCACCATCAGAACGGTTCGAACCAGAACCGAATGACACTCTGTCGAGCTCGTTCCACAGAATCTGTAACATCTTCATAAAGTCTTCAGAAATGGACGTCACGTACCGAACGTGTGATCGTGTGCGCGCCTTGTGCCCCGCGGACGGTCCGTCGGGGCCGTCTGCGCTGTCCGAAAATCCCTCTGGTCCCACGGGAGTAGACCGCCGTGCCCGCGCCGCCTCGTCTTCTCAGCCCGTTCGTGCGCACGCGCACACGGCTGACACTCACTCTCGGCCTCGTACTGGCCGCACTCACCGCCGTGCTCCTGCCCTGGTGGCAGCCGGGCACGCCTACGACCACCAGCTCCCCCAGCGCCCCCAACTCCCCCCGCACGGATGCCAAGCAGGCGTCGACGGGGCCGAAGGACGGGGCCGCCGCGTCGGCCGAGGCCAAGCGCACCGGCAAGAAGGTGCTCGTCGACACGGCGACCACCGCCACCGAGCTGATCTGGGCGCTGCCGAACGGGCAGATGCGCACCCAGATCCACGCGCTGCCCCAGCGTGCGAAGAACGCCCGGGGCAAGTGGGCGCCCATCGACAACACCCTGCACCGGACGGAGAACGCCGGCGCTCTGACCGTCCGTCCGGCCAACCCGGCCGTGCCGGTCCGCTTCTCCGGGGGCACCTCCGGCGAGGACCGCGCCGACCGTTCGTACGCCCGGCTGCCGCTCGCCGAGGGCGCGGGCGACGCGTCCGTCCTCGCCGAGGTCGACCTCGGCGGCCACACCATCGCCTACACCTGGCCCGGCGCCCTGCCGAAGCCGGTGCTCGACGGCCCGCGCGCCCTCTACCCCGAGGTGCTTCCCGGCGTCGACCTGCTCCTGGTGGTGCGTGAGGAGGGCGGCTTCGGCCAGCTCCTGATCGTCAAGAACCGCGAGGCCGCACAGAACAAGGACCTCGCGACCGTCTCGTACGGCCTGCGGTCCAAGACCGCTGTCTTCCGGCAGGACGCGAAGGCCAACCGGATCCAGGTCCTGGACAAGTCGGGCGCGGAGGTCGGCACCATCCCGACCCCCTTCGCCTGGGACTCCAGCGGCCGGGACCCCGAGCTCAAGCCGGGCACGCCCCAGCGCACCTCGGTCGCCGGCCCCGCCGACGTGCTGAAGCTGTCGGGCCTGACGGGCATCGAGCCGGGCGCGCGCTCCGCGCAGCTCCCGATCGCGCTCGACGGCGACGACACCGGTACGGCCACCCTGAACCTGGGCCTGGGCCGGACCGGCCTCCTCGCCCACCAGGACACGAAGTACCCGGTCTTCATCGACCCGCCGCTCAACAGCGGCTGGGCGGCCTGGACGACCGCGTACAAGAAGTACCCGAGCTCCAGCTTCTGGAACGGTACGAACTTCTCCTCCGGCACCTCCGACGCCCGTGTCGGCTACGAGAGCGACACCGGTGGTCTCGGCCGCTCCTTCTGGCGGATGAAGTTCTCGACCGGCTACAAGGGCGCGAAGTTCACGCGGGCCACCTTCAAGGTCAAGAACAACCACTCCTGGTCCTGCACCGCGCGGGAGTTCCAGTTCTGGCAGACCGGGTCCATCTCGTCCGGTACGACGTGGAACGCGCAGCCGAGCTGGTCGACGAAGCTGGACTGGCAGTCCTTCGCCCACGGCTGGTCCTCGACCGGCTGCCCGGACGCGTACGAGGCGTTCAACGTGCTGGCCGGAGTCCAGAAGAGCGCGGACGCCGGCGCCGAGACCCTCACCTTCGGCATGCGTGCCACCAGCGAGGGCGACACCCAGACCTGGCGCAAGTTCCTCGCGACCTCCGCCGTGGTGGAGGGCGACTTCAACACTGCCCCGTCCGAGCCGACCAACGGCACGTCTTCCCCGGGCGGCGCGTGTGTGCCCGGACCGACCAACAGCGTCACCATCGGCCGGACGACCATCACCCTGAAGGCCAAGGGCTACGACCCGGACAAGACCATTCCCAAGCTGCGGTTCCGTATCTGGAAGGCCGGCGCGACCACCAAGACCGAGTACGTCGCCACCGCGGACTCCACCGGCTACGGCCAGATGGTCATCCAGTCCGACCACGCGCTGCTGACGGGCCTCACGGGCAACACCCTCTTCTCCTGGGACGTGCGCGCCGAGGACGCGGCCGGTGCGGTCTCCTCGTTCTTCCCGAACGGCACGGAGTCGTGCCGGATCACCGTGGACCCGACCGCGCCGCCGCAGCCGGACATCACCAGCACCGTGTTCACCGAGGCCACGCCCGACGGCAAGACCTGGGCGAAGGTCAAGTACGGCACCCCCGGTGACTTCACCTTCAGCGCTGCCGGCGCGACCAAGTTCAAGTACGCCTTCGAGGGCGAGGCGCTCATCGAGACGCCGGCGCCCGTGAACGGCAAGATCACCCTCACCAACGTCCAGCCCAGGCACGCGGGTCCGACCTCCCTGAACGTCTACGCCTACGACGTCAGCGGCAATCAGAGCATCAAGGGCGACTACTCCTTCTACCTGCCGCCGCGCGACCGGGCCGACGGTCCGATGGACACCGGTGGCGACGACATCGCCGACCTGCTGGTGCTCTACCCGGACGGCAAGCTGAAGAACTGCGTGGGTGCCCCCGCCGACCCGGCGGTCCCCGGTACCGGCGGTGAGCTGTACAGCTGCCTCGCCGCGTCGTACGTGACCAAGGACAAGCAGGTCGACCCGGCGAACCACTGGATCGACGCGGCGGGCACCGCCTCACTGATCGCGCACTACAACGACACGTACCCGGGCGACGGTTCGACCGACATGTTCGCGGTCACCCCGGACAAGAAGTTCTGGCTCTACCCGGGTGACGGCTACGGCAGCTTCAACGTCGACGAGCGGATCGAGATCCGCCTGCCGGCCAACGCCCCCGCGCCGTCCACCTGGACGCAGCTGAAGGCGATCGGCGACATCACCGGCGACAAGCTGCCCGATCTGACCCTGCGGGCCGGGCCGGCGTTCTGGGTGCTGTCCGGCTACACCGGCGCCACCTTCCAGACCGCGACGCTGATGGAGGGCACCGCATGGGCCCGACGGGACATCGTCAACATCGCGGACATGAACAAGGACAGCACGCCCGACCTGCTGTGGCGCAACCTGGACAACGGCAACATGTACGTCCGCCACGGCAAGCCCGGTACGGGCGGCGGCGTCGACCTGGAGTCGATCAAGGTAGCGGTCAACTCGCTCAATGGTGACGTCGCGTTCGGCACGACCTGGACCGAGGTCAACGTCACGACCGCGATCGGCATCCCCGATGTCAACAACGACGGCGTGCCCGACATCTGGGCCCGCTTCGGTGACACCGGCAACATGAAGCTGTACTACCCGTCCACCACCAACACCAACCCGCCGGTCAGGACCGTCCTGGGCGTCGACTGGCGGGCCATCCGCGCCTTGGGCTGACCCCGCCCCCGCCCGCTGATCCCGAGCCCCGGCCGCCTGCCTCGCAGCAGGCGACCGGGGCTCGGGCCGTTCGCGGGAACGAGCCGTCAGTCCTGGTGGCCGAGCTGGAGGTCGCGCTCGGTGCGGCCCCCGCCCGCCATCTGGAGGACGGTGGCGACGGGCGGGTACCCGGCCGCGATGACCGTGTACTCGCCGGAGGACAGGTCCACGAAGCGGAAGGTGCCGTCGGCCCCGGTGGTGAGGGTGTCCATGACGTTGCCCGCGGCGTCGAGGAGGGTGACGCGGGCGTCCTCGACGGGGCGCCCGCCACCGGCCCGCACCGTGCCGCGCAGCACCGCCCCGCCGGCCAGCTCGATGTCCTGGCGGGTCTCGCGGGAGGACTGGACGCTCACCGGGAGCGCGGCGGGCCGGAACGCGGGGGCGCTGGCGGCGAGCGTGTACTCGCCCGCGACCAGTTCGGTGATGACGTACCCGCCCTCGCGTCCGCTGCGGGTCGAGGCGACGACCTCGCCGCGTACGTCGGTGAGGGTGACGGCCGCGTCCCGTACGGGCGTCCCGTCGGCGGTGACGACGCTGCCCGCGAGCCGCCCCGCGCCGCCGAGGACGACGTCGAGCTCCACGGGCCGGTCGCCCACGGTGACGGAGACCGCCTGCGGCTGGTGTCCGCCGGCCGCCGCGATGAGGACGTAGGCGCCCCGGTCGGGCACGCTCAGCGCGTACCGCCCGTCCTCGCCGCTCGCGCCGCGCCCGACCTGGCGGCCCTGGACGTCGATGAGGGTGAGGGCGGCCCGGGGCACGCGGCTGCCGTCGTGGTGCTGGACGGTGCCGCAGACCGGGACGCCGGAGTGGGCGGGCCCCTCGTGCGAAGAGGCGGGGGCGGCGTGGCGGGCGTGCGGGACCGCCTGGGTGCCGCGGAAGTCGGTGGCCTCGGTGGCCTCGGTGAGCGGGGTGTGGTGGGACACCAGCGGTTTCTCCTTGAGGAAGAAGGCGAGGACGAGACCGAGCACGAGGACCGGCACGAGGTAGAGGAAGATGCGGGGCATCGCGTCCGCGTACGCCTGGATGTAGGCGTCGCGCAGGGCGGGCGGCAGGGTGTGCACCGACTGCGGGGTGATCGACTCGGCCGGCGGCGGGGACGCCGCGGAGCCGCCCTGGGCGGTCACCCGCGCGAGCCGGTCGCCGAGGGCGTCGTCGAGCCGGGAGGCGAAGAGGGTGCCGAAGATCGCCGCGCCGACGCTGCCGCCGATCTGGCGGAAGTAGTTGTGGGCGCTGGTGGCGGTGCCGAGGTCGGCGGGGCGTACGGAGTTCTGCACGGCGAGCACGAGGACCGGCATGACGAGTCCGATGCCGGTGCCGAGGACGGCCTGCCAGAGGCTGTGCTGGAGGCGTGGGGTCTCGGTGTCCATGCGGGAGAGCAACCACATGCCGAGGACGGAGACGGCCCCGCCGAGCACCGGGTAGACCTTGTAGTGGCCCGTGCGGCTGATGAGTTGGCCGGAGACGACGGACGCGATGACGATCCCGCCCATGAGCGGGAGCATCAGGAGGCCGGACTCGGTGGCGGTGGCCCCCTCGACCATCTGCAGGAAGCTGGGGAGGTAACTGGCGGCGCCGAAGAGCGCGATGCCGACGACGGCCCCGACGAGGGCGGTGACGGTGAAGACGGAGTCGCGGAAGAGCCGGAGCGGGATGAGGGGTTCGGGCGCGACGTGCTCGACGACCAGGAAGAGCAGGGTCGTTCCGGCGGCGCCGCAGGCGAGGGCGAGGACGACCCGGGAGTCCCAGGCGTACTCGGTTCCGCCCCAACTGGTCAGCAGGACCAGGCAGGTGGAGGCGGCGGCGAGGAGCAGCGCGCCGAGGACGTCGAAGCGCCCGCGCGCCGTGGGCTTGGGGAGTTTGAGGACGACGGCGACGACGGCGAGGGTGACGAGCCCGAAGGGCACGTTGAAGTAGAAGCACCAGCGCCAGGAGACGTGGTCGGTGAAGAAGCCGCCGAGCAGGGGTCCGGCGACGGAGGCGAGGCCGAAGGCGGCGCCGATCAGGCCCATGTACCGGCCGCGTTCCCGGGCGGGGACGATGTCGGCGATGATCGCCTGGACGCCGATCATCAGGCCGCCGGCGCCCGCGCCCTGGAGCGCTCGGAAGGCGATCAGCTCGTCCATGCTCCGGGACCAGCCGGCCAGGCCGGAGCCGATGACGAAGACGACGATGGCGAAGAGGAAGACGCTCTTGCGGCCGAGGAGGTCGCCGAGCTTCCCGTAGATCGGGAGGCCGATGGTGGAGGTCAGCAGGTAGGCGGTGATGGCCCAGGACATCCGGTCCAGGCCCTGGAGCTCGCCGACGATCTTCGGCAGGGCGGTGGCCACGATCATCTGCTCGAGCGCGGCGAGGAGCAGCGCGAGCATGAGGCCGCAGAAGACGAGCCGGACGCGGCGGGCGTCGAGGGGGGCCGGTCCGGGGTCGGGCGGCGGCGCGAGGCCCGGGGGCGGGCCGCCCCCGTCGAGCTGCTCCGTGCCGACGGTGGCAGCGGCGCCCGGGGCACCCTCCGTGTCCGCCACGCCGTCCGCGGACTTCACCATCGCGATCGCACCCACGTACCTGCTCCCCTCGACACGGCGTCTGCGCCGCGCCATTCTTCGCATTGGGCGCGAAGCGGGAGCAAGTCGGGCGGTACGGGAGGCCGGTGGCGGTCAGGGGCGCCCCGTGGGCCGAACGACCCTGCGGCACGGCGCACTTGGGTCGCTCATCAGCGCGTTTACGAGGACGCCCGCGCCCCCTCGGTGCGCGGGGGCTCCGGTACGGGGGTGCGGGCGAACCACTCGAATCGGTGAACGCTCGGGGCGTTACTTCTCGACCTCGTCGGCCAGCTTGACGAGCAGGGCGTCGTAGATCCGGGCCAGGCCCTTGGGCGCGAAGGTCCTCTCGAAGAAGCCGCCGACGCCGCCGGCGCCGTTCCAGACGGAGGTGACGACGGCGCGCGACTTGCCCTCGCCGGCGGGGGTCACGGTCCAGGTGGTGACCATGGACGAGTTGCGGTCCTTCTCGACGAGCTGGCCGTCGGTGGGCTCGGTGACCTCCAGGAGGCAGTCGCGAACGCGCTTGCTGGTGGCCTGGAGCTTCCAGTGGACGAGGGTGCCCTCACCGTCGCCGCCCTCGCGCACCTCGTATTCGCTGAAGTGCTCGGGGAGCACCTTCGCGCGCGTGCCGCTGTAGTCCGCCAGCGCGTCGAACACCGTCTCCGCGTCCGCGGCGATGATCCGTTCCGTCGTGGCCTCGACCTGCGCCATTGACTTCCTCCAGCTTGTGGTTCCTCGGGGGTGTGGGCCAAGCGAACCACGCGGGCTCCGGGGCGCGAAATCCGGGTTGCGGTGATCAAGGGAACAGGTGTTCTATTCTGGGCGCAGGGTGGAGTCAGAGGCGAGGCAGAGCAACCGAGGAGGCGTCCGTGCGCTGGGACAATCTGGGCGACAGACCGACCGCGCCCGCCGATATCGGCCTGTTCGGTACGGACGCGGTGACCACGCGGACGTTCGACACTCCGGAGTTCCGGGGCATCACCTTCCACGAGGTGCGGGCCCGCTCGATCCTCAACCGGGTCCCCGGCGCCTCGCGGATGCCGTTCGAGTGGACGGTCAACCCGTACCGGGGCTGCACGCACGCGTGCGTGTACTGCTTCGCCCGCAAGACCCACAGCTATCTGGACCTCGACACCGGGCTCGGCTTCGACTCCCAGATCGTCGTCAAGATCAACGCCCCGGAGGTCCTGGCCCGCCAGCTCGCCTCCGCGCGCTGGCAGGGCGCCCACGTCGCCATGGGCACCAACGTCGACTGCTACCAGCGCGCGGAGGGCCGCTACCGCCTGATGCCGGGCATCCTCACCGCCCTGCGCGACCGGGCCAACCCCTTCTCGATCCTCACCAAGGGCACCCTGATCCTGCGCGACCTGGAGCTCCTCACCCAGGCCGCCCGGGTCACCGAGGTCGGCATCTCCGTCTCCGTCGGCTTCATCGACCAGGAGCTGTGGCGGACGATCGAACCCGGTACCCCCTCCCCCGAGCGCCGCCTCGACGTGGTCCGCACCCTCGGCGAGCACGGCATCGACTGCGGCGTCCTGATGGCCCCGGTCGTCCCCTTCCTCGGCGACCGGCCCGAGCAGCTGCGCGCGACGGTCCGCGCGATCGCCGAGGCCGGGGCGAGTTCGGTCACCCCGCTCGTGCTGCACCTGCGGCCGGGCGCCCGCGAGTGGTTCATGCGGTGGCTGCGGCAGCACCACCCGGAGCTGGTGCGGCGGTACGAGCGGATGTACGCGGACGGGGCCTACGCGCCGACCTGGTACCAGCGCCGGATCACCCGTCAGGTCCACGAACTGGCCGCCGAGTTCGGCATCGGCCCAGCCGACCGGGGCGCGCCGCGCCGGATCCCGGTCCCGGAGGAGCCCGCCCTCGCGGCCGCCCCCGAGCAGCTCACGCTGCTCTGATCAACGGACCGATCAACGGACCGATCATCGGACCGGTTCACCTGACACGCCGTCGGATCGTCCTCTGTTCGGGTCAACTCTCGGCGAAACAGGTCCCTCCACTGACCGTTCGGGGCACGGACGCCCTATGACCCCACGCGCAGGAATGCTGATCGCCGCGGGAGCGCTGGTCGCCGGGACGGTCACCGTCCTGCCCGCCACCCCCGCAGGCGCCGGTGAACCGACCCCCCGGCCGTTCCCCAGGCTCGCCTGGACCGGCTGCGCCACCCAGGCGTACCCGAAGCTCCAGTGCGCCACCCTGAAGGTGCCGCTCGATCACGACGACCCGGCCGGGCGGAGCATCACGCTCGCCCTCACCCGGGTCCCGCACACCGCCAAGACCTTCCAGGGGCCGCTGCTCGTGAACCCGGGCGGGCCCGGGGGCAGCGGGCGCACGATGGCCGGGTACGTGGCGGCCTCGCTGCCCCCGAAGGTGGCCGCCGAGTACGACGTGATCGGCTTCGACCCGCGCGGGGTCGGCAGGAGCGAGCCCGCGCTCGACTGCCGGCCGGGCCATTTCGCGCCGGTCCGCCCCGACTCGGTGCCGCGCGGCGCCGACGCCGAGAGGGTGGCGGTCGAGCGGGCCCGGGCCTTCGCCGAGGCCTGCGGCGACAAGTACGCCGACGTGCTTCCGTACATCGACACCGTGAGCACCGCCCGGGACCTCGACGCGATCCGCGACGCGCTCGGCGCGCCGAAGGTCAACTACCTCGGTTACTCGTACGGCACCTACCTGGGAGCGGTCTACGCGCGGCTGTACCCGGACCGGGTGCGGCGCATGGCACTCGACTCCGTCGTGAACCCGCACGGGGTCTGGTACGAGGACAACATCGCGCAGGACTACGCCTTCGACACCCGCCACAAGGACTTCATGGCCTGGGTGGCCCGGCAGGACGCGGTGTACAAGCTGGGGACCGACCCGGCGGCGGTCGAGGCCGCCTGGTACCGGATGCGCGACGCGCTGCGCGAGGCCCCGGCCGGCGGGAAGGTCGGACCGGGCGAACTGGAGGACACCTTCCTGCCCGGCGGGTACTACAACGGCTACTGGCCCCGCCTCGCGAGCGCGTTCTCGTCCTACGTCAACGACGGCGACGCGGCGCCCCTGACGGAGGCGTACGAGAAGTACGGGGAGGCCGACGCCTCCGCCGACAACGGCTACTCGGTCTACACGAGCGTGCAGTGCCGGGACGCGGCCTGGCCCCGCGACTGGAACGTCTGGCGAAAGGACAGCTGGGACGTCCACGCGAAGGCGCCCTTCTCGACCTGGAACAACGCCTGGTACAACGCTCCCTGCGCCTTCTGGACCGTGCCGGCCCTGACCCCGCCGGACGTCACCAACGACCAGCTGCCGCCGACCCTCATCCTCCAGGCGACGGAGGACGCGGCGACCCCGTACGAGGGCGGGATGGCCCTGCACCGGCTGCTGCGCGGCTCCAGCCTCGTCGTCGAGGAGGGCGGCGGGAACCACGGCGTGACCCTCGGCGGCAACGACTGCCTGGACGACCACCTGGCCGCCTACCTCGCCACCGGCAAGGTGCCGCGCGCCGAGGACGGGGCCGAGGTCGACGCGGTCTGCGAGGCGCTCCCCGAGCCGGTGCCCGAGCCGCCAACCCCGGCCGGGAAGAAGGCCGGGAAGGGAACGGCCCAGGCCCCCGATCCCACGGGAAAGCGCGTCGGCTCCCTGCGGGCGGAGGCGACCGGCATCACGCTCCACGGACTCCTCGGCCACGTCCGCTGACGACGGTCGCGCCGACCGGCACGGCCCCCACCGACAGTGCCCGCGCCCCCAGGGACGCGGGCACTGTCAGTGGCGTGCGCGAGGATGTGGGACATGACGAGCCACCTGACCCACGTCCCCGCACCCGACGGCCTCGCGCCCAGTCCGCAGTACAGCCACGTCGTCTGGGGGACGGGCCGGTTCGTCGCGATATCCGGGCAGTGCGCGCTGGACGCTTCCGGCGCGGTGGTCGGGGAGGGCGACGCGGTGGCCCAGGCCCACCAGGTCTTCGCCAATCTGGAGCGCTGCCTCGCCGCCGCCGGCGCGGGTTTCGGTGACGTGGTGAAGCTGACGTACTTCGTCACGGACGTGGCCCACCTCCCCGCGGTGCGGGACGCCCGGGACGCGTACTTCGCGGGGGCGCCGCTCCCGGCGAGCTCGGCGATGCAGGTGTCGGCGCTGGTCCGGCCGGAACTCCTCGTGGAGATCGAGGCCTTCGCCCTCGTGCCCGAGAAGGAGACCGGCGAGTCCGTGGCGGAGCTCCGTCTGCTGCGTTGACGCCCGTGTTCCTCGGGCGTCGCTGCGTTGACGCCCGTGTCTTTCAGCCGTGCGGACCGAGCCGCGTCAGTGAGTCCTCGGCCGCGCGGCCGAGCCGGGGGTGGGGAAGCGCGGCCTCCAGGGCGGGGCGGGCCCGGGGGTCACCGAGGGTGCCGAGGCCTTCGACGCAGGCGAGGCCGACCCGCCAGTGGGGGTCGTCGGCCGGAAGGCGCCGCCGCAGGACGGTGATCAGGGCCGGTACGGACTCGGGGGCGCGGAGTTCGGCGAGCAGCCGGACCGGCAGGAGGGCGTAGGCGACCCGGAGTTCGTTGGTGGCGAGGGCGGCGGCCGCGCGGGCGGTCCGCGGGTCGCCTAGCCGGACCAGGGCGTGGGCGGCGGTGACGCAGCGCTCGGCGTCGCGGTGGTTGAGGAGGAGGACGAGCGCCTCGAAGGCGCGCGGGTCGCCCGCGAGTCCGAGCTTGAAGGCGGCGATCTCACGGGCCCAGAGCGGCTGCCCGGGTGCGGTGAGGACCTGGTGGAGTTCCTCCGGATCGTCGGTTCCGGCGAGTTCTCCGAATGCCGCCGGGACTTCTCCGGTGTCATTCTCGATCTCGTCCCGCAATCGATCGATCATCGAGCAGAATTCCGGATCCTCGGCGCTTTCCATGAATCCGAGCCTATCCGCGATCCAGATCACACTTTCTCAACTTGCCGGGACTGGCGCGCTCGTTACCGGCCGGTTAGTCTCAGGTGAGCGGGTCACCACCCGCACTCCTCACTTTGGCCTGGTGACGCAGCCATCGTGAGCGTTTCGTCGGTTCGGCAGTTTCGATGTGACTCCGGGACAGAGTCCGTCGCCCTTTTCTCCAGGGCCTCGCCCTTCCTTCCAGGGCATCGCCCTCGTTCTTTCCCGCGCCCTTTCCCTCTCGCGCGCGCACTGCCCTCAGTCGTCACTCTTCCTCCCTGGAGTCCCCTGATGGACACCCCTCTCTCCACCATCGCCGTCGTCGGTCTCGGCACCATGGGCACCGGCATCGCCGACGTCCTCGCCCGGGCCGGCCGCGAGGTCATCGGCATCGACATCGACGACACCGCCGCCGCCCGGGCCGTCACCGCCCTGGAGGCCTCCACCGCCCGCGCCGTGGCCCGCGAGCGGATCACCGAGGAGGAGCGGCAGGACGTCCTGGCCCGCTTCCGTACCTTCTCCGACCTCCAGGCGGCCGCCGAGGCCGACCTCGTGATCGAGGTCGTGCCCGAGTCGTACGAGGCGAAGCAGGAGGTGTTCCGGGCGCTCGACGGGATCGTCCGGCCGGACGCGATCCTGGCCACCGGCACCAACGCGCTCTCCGTCACCCGGCTCGCCGCCGACTCGGCCCACCCCGAGCGGGTGCTGGGCCTGCACTTCTTCGCCCCCGTGCAGGCGATGAAGCTGGTCGAGGTGGTCTCCTCGGTGCTGACCGACCCGCGGGCCGTCGACGCCGTCACCCGGCTCGCGCAGGACCTCGGCAAGGAGCCGGTGGCGGTCGGCGACCGGGCCGGTTTCATCGCGGACGGGCTCCTCTTCGGCTACCTGAACCAGGCCGCCGCCATGTACGAGGCCAAGTACGCCTCCCGCGAGGACATCGACGCGGCCATGAAGCTGGGCTGCGGCCTGCCGATGGGGCCGCTGGCGCTGCTCGACCTGATCGGCGTCGACACGGCCCGTACGGTCCTGGAGGCCATGTACACGTCCTCGCACGACCGGCTGCACGCGCCCGCCCCGATCCTCAAGCAGCTCAGCGAGGCGGGCCTGACCGGCCGCAAGGCGGGGCGCGGCTTCTACACGTACGAGGCGCCGGGCTCCGGCGAGGTCGTGCGGGACGCGCTCACCCCGCTGACCTCCGCCGACGCCGGCGCCGGCCGCGAGGTCCGCTCGGTCGGCGTCGCCGGCTCCGGCACCATGGCCTCGGGCATCGCCGAGGTCTTCGCCAAGGCCGGATACGAGGTCGTCCTCGCCGCCCGCTCCCAGGAGAAGGCGGACACGGCCAAGGCCCGGATCGCCAAGTCCCTGGCCCGCTCCGTCGACAAGGGCCGGATGACCGGCGAGGCCCGTGACACGACACTGGCCCTGATCACCGCGGCCGGCACGCTCGACGCCTTCGCCGACGTCGACCTGGCCGTCGAGGCGGTCGCCGAGGACCTGGGGATCAAGCAGGAGCTGTTCGCGCGGCTCGACAAGATCTGCAAGCCGGGCGCGGTGCTCGCCACCACGACCTCCTCGCTGCCGGTCGTGGCCTGCGCCCGCGCCACCTCGCGCCCGCAGGACGTCATCGGGATGCACTTCTTCAACCCGGCGCCCGCGATGAAGCTGGTCGAGATCGTCCGTACGGTCCTGACGGCCGACGACGTCCACGCCACCGTCCGCGAGGTCACCACGAAGATCCGCAAGCACCCGGTGGACTGCGGCGACCGCGCCGGCTTCATCGTGAACGCGCTGCTCTTCCCGTACCTGAACAACGCGATCAAGATGGTCGAGGAGCACTACGCGACCCTCGACGACATCGACGCCGCGATGAAGCTGGGCGGCGGCTACCCGATGGGCCCGTTCGAGCTGCTCGACGTGGTCGGTCTGGACGTCTCGCTCGCGATCGAGCAGGTGCTGCACCGCGAGTTCCGCGACCCGGGCCTCGCCCCGGCCCCGCTCCTGGAGCACCTGGTGGCGGCCGGCTGCCTCGGCCGCAAGACGGGACGCGGCTTCCGCGAATATGCCCGCCGCTGAGCCGCCCACCGCGGGCTGGGGCGGCCTGCTGAGCTCCCCGGGCACCTCCGGTGTCCCGGGGGGCTCCCCGCCCCCACCTGGGCACACTCCCACTCCGATGCAGTACGTTCGGACCATGCCCAAGGCCGCGAAGACACCCCGTGCCACGTCCACGTCCGACGCTCCGGAGAGCGCGGCCGGCACGCGTGCCGCCGCCCAGCGGCTCAAGATGCGCCGGGAGCTGGCGACGGCGGCGATGGAGCTCTTCGCCACCAAGGGGTACGAGGCGACGACCGTCGACGAGATCGCGGCCACGGCCGGGGTCGCCCGGCGGACCTTCTTCCGCCACTTCCGCTCCAAGGAAGAGGCGATCTTCCCGGACCACGACGACACGCTGGTGCGGGCGGAGGCGGTGCTGAACGCCGCCCCGCCGCACGAGCACCCGCTCGACACCGTGTGCCGGGGCATCAAGGAGGTCATGAAGATGTACGCGGGCTCCCCCGCGGTCTCCGTGGAGCGCTACCGGCTGACCCGCGAGGTGCCGACCCTGCGGGAGCGCGAGATCGCCTCGGTGGCCCGCTACGAGCGGCTGTTCACCCGCTATCTCCTCGGCCACTTCGACGAGCGCGACCACCACGACGGCAACGACGACCCGCTGCTCGCGGAGGTGGCCGCCTCGGCGGTCGTCACCGCGCACAACCACGTGCTGCGCCGCTGGCTGCGGGCGGGCGGCCAGGGCGACGTGGAGGCGCAGCTCGACCACGCCTTCGCGATCGTCCGGGACACCTTCGGCACCGGCATAGGCGCGGGCCGCCCGGCCCCGTCCCCGCAGGCCGAGCAGGCGCCGGCCGTCAGGGCCTCCACCACCGGTGACGTGGTGATAGCCGTGGCCCGCACGGACGCCCCTCTCGACGAGGTCATGCGCACGATCCAGCAGGCGCTCAAAACCCCCTGAGGAGCCCTTGAGGACCCCTCAAGACCGCTCCACCACGACGGCCGCCCCCGGTTTCCGGGGGCGGCCGTCTTCGTATCGTCCCAGTTCAGGGGGGATTTCGATCGATCATCGCTCATCTGTGAGGGGCAGATTGCATCTGAGTGAAATTGTTGGCACGCAGTGCCTTGTGCGGTGACACGGCGTGCCATACGTTGATGTTGTCCGGGCGGCCGGCGAGCAGAGAACACCTCGTTCGCCGGCTGTCCCCACAAGCCGACGGCTCGTGCGCCCGGACGCCTGCGTCACAGGCACCCACGCGCCACCAGCGCCGCGCCACCGCACCACCCGAGCCGAACCGACGGCACACCTCCACAGCAAACAGCACTCCCCGCCGCAACCCTCAGGCGTCCACCCCGGACGCTCATCGCCGGAGGCAACCGTGAAGGAAATCCTGGACGCGATCCAGTCGCCGGACTCGACGTCCGCCGACTTCGCGAACATCTCGCTCCCCGAGTCGTACCGGGGCATCACCGTCCACAAGGACGAGGCCGAGATGTTCGCCGGGCTCGCCAGCCGCGACAAGGACCCGCGCAAGTCGCTGCACCTCGACGACGTGCCGCTGCCCGAGCTCGGCCCGGGCGAGGCCCTGGTCGCCGTCATGGCCAGCTCGGTCAACTACAACTCGGTCTGGACCTCGATCTTCGAGCCGGTGTCGACCTTCGGCTTCCTGGAGCGCTACGGCCGGCTCAGCGAGCTCAGCAAGCGCCACGACCTGCCGTACCACGTCATCGGCTCCGACCTCGCGGGCGTCGTGCTGCGCACCGGCCCCGGCGTGAACTCGTGGAAGCCCGGCGACGAGGTCGTCGCCCACTGCCTCTCGGTCGAGCTGGAGTCCTCCGACGGCCACAACGACACGATGCTCGACCCCGAGCAGCGCATCTGGGGCTTCGAGACCAACTTCGGCGGCCTGGCGGAGATCGCCCTCGTCAAGTCGAACCAGCTGATGCCGAAGCCCGGCCACCTCAGCTGGGAGGAGGCGGCCTCCCCCGGCCTCGTGAACTCCACCGCCTACCGCCAGCTGGTCTCCCGCAACGGCGCCGGCATGAAGCAGGGCGACAACGTCCTCATCTGGGGCGCGAGCGGCGGACTCGGCTCGTACGCCACGCAGTTCGCCCTGGCCGGCGGCGCCAACCCGATCTGTGTCGTCTCCTCCCCGGAGAAGGCCGACATCTGCCGCGCGATGGGCGCCGAGGCGGTCATCGACCGCAATGCCGAGGGCTACAAGTTCTGGAAGGACGAGCACACCCAGGACCCGAAGGAGTGGAAGCGCTTCGGCAAGCGCATCCGCGAGCTCACCGGTGGCGAGGACATCGACATCGTCTTCGAGCACCCCGGCCGCGAGACCTTCGGCGCGAGCGTCTACGTCACCCGCAAGGGCGGCACCATCACCACCTGCGCCTCCACCTCGGGCTACATGCACGAGTACGACAACCGCTACCTGTGGATGTCGCTGAAGCGGATCATCGGCTCGCACTTCGCGAACTACCGCGAGGCGTGGGAGGCGAACCGCCTGATCGCCAAGGGCAAGATCCACCCGACCCTGTCGAAGGTCTACTCCCTGGAGGAGACCGGCCAGGCCGCCTACGACGTCCACCGCAACCTGCACCAGGGCAAGGTCGGCGTCCTCGCGCTCGCGCCGCAGGAGGGCCTGGGCGTCAGCAACCCCGAGCTGCGCGAGAAGCACATCGACGCCATCAACCGTTTCCGCAACATCTGAGCCCGGGACCATAGATGACTGAGCGCCAGAAGGACCGGCCGTGGCTCATGCGGACCTACGCCGGTCACTCGACCGCCGAGGCGTCCAACGAGCTGTACCGGCGCAACCTCGCCAAGGGTCAGACCGGCCTGTCGGTCGCGTTCGACCTGCCGACGCAGACGGGCTACGACCCGGACCACATCCTCGCCCGCGGCGAGGTGGGCCGGGTCGGCGTCCCCGTCTCGCACCTCGGTGACATGCGCCGGCTGTTCCAGGACATCCCCCTGGAGCAGATGAACACCTCGATGACCATCAACGCCACGGCGATGTGGCTGCTGGCGCTCTACCAGGTGGCCGCCGAGGAGCAGGGTGCGGACATCACCCAGCTCCAGGGCACCACCCAGAACGACATCGTGAAGGAGTACCTGTCGCGCGGGACGCACGTCTTCCCGCCCGGCCCCTCCCTCCGCCTCACGACGGACATGATCGCGTACACGGTCAACAACATCCCGAAGTGGAACCCGATCAACATCTGCAGCTACCACCTGCAGGAGGCGGGGGCCACTCCGGTCCAGGAGATCTCGTACGCGATGTCCACCGCGATCGCGGTGCTCGACTCGGTCCGCGACTCCGGGCAGGTCCCGGAGGACCGCTTCGGCGAGGTCGTCGCCCGCATCTCCTTCTTCGTGAACGCGGGCGTCCGCTTCATCGAGGAGATGTGCAAGATGCGCGCCTTCGGCCGCATCTGGGACAAGATCACCCACGAGCGGTACGGGATCGAGAACGAGAAGCAGCGCCGGTTCCGCTACGGCGTGCAGGTCAACTCGCTCGGCCTGACCGAGGCCCAGCCGGAGAACAACGTCCAGCGGATCGTCCTGGAGATGCTGGCCGTCACCCTCTCCAAGGACGCCCGCGCGCGGGCCGTGCAGCTCCCCGCCTGGAACGAGGCGCTCGGGCTGCCGCGGCCCTGGGACCAGCAGTGGTCGCTCCGCATCCAGCAGGTGCTCGCCCACGAGTCCGACCTGCTGGAGTACGAGGACATCTTCGCCGGCTCGCACGTGATCGAGGCCAAGGTCGAGTCGCTCGTCGCGGAGTGCCTGGCCGAGATCGACCGGATCCAGGAGATGGGCGGCGCCATGGCGGCCGTCGAGTCCGGCTACCTCAAGTCGCAGCTCGTCTCCTCGCACGCCGAGCGGCGCGCCCGGATCGAGTCCGGCGACGAGAAGATCATCGGCGTCAACATCTTCCAGTCGACGGAGGAGAACCCCCTCACCGCCGACCTCGACACGGCGATCATGACAGTCGACCCGGCGGTCGAGGCGCGGGTGGTCGGTTCGCTGAAGACCTGGCGGGACAACCGCTACCAGCCGCCGTTCAACCACCCGCGCCCCTGCAAGGCCCTCGAACGCCTCAAGGAGGCCGCCAAGGGCACGGGCAACCTCATGGAGGCCACCCTCGAGTGCGCCCGCGCCGGGGTCACGACCGGCGAGTGGACCGAGGCCCTGCGCGAGGTGTTCGGCGAGTTCCGGGCCCCCACCGGCGTCTCCTCGGCTCCGGTCGCGGTGACGGCCGAGGAAGGCACGCCGCTGGCTCTCGTACGGGAGAAGGTGGCGCGGACCGCCGAGGAGCTCGGCGCCGGGCGGCTGCGGCTGCTCGTCGGCAAGCCGGGCCTGGACGGGCACTCCAACGGCGCCGAGCAGATCGCCGTACGGGCCCGTGACGCCGGTTTCGAGGTGGTCTACCAGGGCATCCGGCTGACCCCCGAGCAGATCGTCAACGCGGCCCTCGCCGAGGACGTGCACTGCGTGGGGCTGTCGATCCTCTCCGGCTCGCACGCCGAGCTGGTCCCGGACGTCCTCGACCGCCTCCGCGAGGCGGGCGCGACCGACGTGCCGGTCATCGTCGGCGGGATCATCCCGAACGCCGACGCCGCAGATCTGAAGCGCGCGGGCGTGGCCGCCGTCTTCACACCGAAGGACTTCGGTATCACGGAGATCATCGGCCGTATCGTCGACGAGATCCGGAAAGCTCACAAGCTCAGCCCCCTTGAAAGTACGGAGGTCCTCGCATGACCAGCCCCGTGAACCGTCTGCGTCCGCGCCGCTCCTGCCTCGCGGTCCCCGGCTCCAACCCGCGCTTCCTGGAGAAGGCCCAGGGCCTCGCCGCGGACCAGGTCTTCCTCGACCTGGAGGACGCCTGCGCGCCGCTGGCCAAGCCCGAGGCACGGCACACCATCGTCAAGTTCCTCAACGAGGGCGACTGGACCGGCAAGACCCGGGTCGTGCGGGTCAACGACTGGACGACCCACTGGACCTACCGGGACGTCGTCACGGTCGTCGAGGGCGCCGGCCAGAACCTCGACTGCATCATGCTGCCGAAGGTCCAGGACGCCCAGCAGATCGTCGCGCTCGACCTGCTGCTCACGCAGATCGAGAAGACGATGGGCTTCGAGGTCGGCAAGATCGGCATCGAGGCGCAGATCGAGAACGCCCAGGGCCTCGTCAACGTCAACGCGATCGCGCAGGCCTCCCAGCGCGTCGAGACGATCATCTTCGGCCCGGCCGACTTCATGGCCTCCATCAACATGAAGTCGCTGGTCGTGGGCGAGCAGCCGCCGGGCTACCCGGCGGACGCCTACCACCACATCCTGATGAGCATCCTGATGGCCGCCCGCGCCAACAACCTCCAGGCGATCGACGGCCCCTACCTCCAGATCCGCAACCCGGAGGGCTACAAGGCCGTCGCGCAGCGTGCCGCCGCCCTGGGCTTCGACGGCAAGTGGGTGCTGCACCCGGACCAGGTCGCCGCCGCGAACGAGATCTTCTCGCCCGCGCAGGACGACTTCGACCACGCCGAGCTGATCCTCGACGCGTACGACTACTACACGTCCGAGGCCGGCGGGAAGAAGGGCTCCGCGATGCTCGGCGACGAGATGATCGACGAGGCCTCCCGCAAGATGGCCCTGGTCATCTCCGGCAAGGGCCGCGCCGCCGGCATGCAGCGCACCACCAAGTTCGAGATCCCGGGGGCCTGAGTCCGATGCAGTTCGGCCGTAGCTACGAAGAGTTCGAAATCGGTGCCGTCTACAAGCACTGGCCCGGAAAGACGGTCACCGAGTACGACGACCATCTCTTCTGTCTGCTGACGATGAACCACCATCCGCTGCACATGGATGTGAATTACGCCGAGAACACGACGGACTTCGGGAAGAACGTCGTCGTCGGCAACTACATCTACTCGCTGCTGCTCGGCATGTCCGTGCCGGACGTCTCCGGCAAGGCCATCGCCAACCTGGAGATCGAGTCGCTGCGGCACGTGGCGCCGACCTTCCACGGCGACACGATCTACGGCGAGACGACGGTCCTCGACAAGACCCCGTCGAAGTCGAAGAACGACCGCGGCATCGTCTACGTCGAGACCAAGGGCTACAAGCAGGACGGCACCCTCGTGTGCGTCTTCCGCCGCAAGGTCATGGTGCCCACCGAGACGTACATCAAGGAGCGCGGCGGCGAGCAGCCCGGCCGCCCCGAGCTGATCGAGCCCGCCAAGAAGACGGAGAAGTAGCCATGGCCCGACTCGCCCAGACCGCCGGGCTCACGGACGTCCAGCAGGAGATCCTCAAGACCGTCCGGGAGTTCGTCGACAAGGAGATCATCCCGGTCGCCACCGAGCTGGAGCACCGCGACGAGTACCCCCAGCAGATCGTCGACGGGCTCAAGGAGCTCGGCCTCTTCGGTCTGATGATCCCCGAGGAGTACGGGGGCCTGGGCGAGTCGCTGCTCACCTACGCGCTGTGCGTGGAGGAGATCGCCCGCGGCTGGATGTCGGTCTCCGGCATCATCAACACGCACTTCATCGTCGCGTACATGCTCAAGCAGCACGGCACGCAGGAGCAGAAGGACTACTTCCTTCCGCGGATGGCGGCCGGCGAGACGCGCGGCGCGTTCTCGATGTCGGAGCCGGGCCTCGGCTCGGACGTGTCCGCCATCACGTCCAAGGCGGTCAAGGACGGCGACGAGTACGTCCTCAACGGTCAGAAGATGTGGCTGACGAACGGCGGAACGTCGACGCTGGTCGCCGTTCTCGTCCGAAGTGACGAAGGACACCCGGAGGGCACCGCCCCCCACAAGTCGATGACGACCTTCCTCGTCGAGAAGGAGTCCGGCTTCGGAGAGGTCCGCCCCGGCCTCACCATTCCCGGGAAGATCGACAAGATGGGTTACAAGGGCGTCGACACGACCGAACTCATCATGGACGGACTGCGCATTCCGGCCAATCGGGTCCTCGGCGGCACGACGGGCCGAGGGTTTTACCAAATGATGGACGGCGTGGAAGTCGGCCGCGTGAACGTGGCGGCCCGTGGCTGCGGCGTCGCTCAGCGTGCTTTCGAACTGGGTGTCTCGTATGCCCAGCAACGTCACACTTTCGGCAAGGCGATCGCCGAACACCAGGCGATTCAGTTCAAGCTTGCCGAGATGGCTACCAAGGTCGAGGCCGCTCATGCCATGATGGTGAACGCAGCACGCAAAAAGGACTCCGGGGAACGAAACGACCTCGAAGCAGGGATGGCGAAGTACCTCGCCTCCGAGTACTGCAAGGAGGTCGTGGAGGATGCCTTCCGCATTCACGGCGGCTACGGGTTCTCGAAGGAGTACGAGATCGAGCGCCTCTACCGTGAGGCGCCGATGCTGCTCATCGGTGAAGGTACCGCCGAGATCCAGAAAATGATCATTGGTCGTCGGCTGCTCGAGGAGTACCGCTTCCAGGGTTGATTGTCGCGTTTGAGTCGGTTCGGCCGCGAAGAAGATCACACCCTGTGTTCGTCTTCCGGCCGTCGACTCGGTTCCTGGCTTGCCCAGTTGCGCCCCGCAACCGATAGCATCGCCGGAAAGCCGCCGTCCCCCGTTGCCAGTGCGGCATCATCCGCTACGAAGGTCATCCATGCCCCACAGCCAAACCTCTGCACACCGCGACAGCCTCTCGGGCGTACGCCTCGCGCGCGGAGCATCGCCGTGGCTTCTGCCGACCGTCGCCACCGCGGCGCTCACGCTCCTGCGCGCGCGCAAGTCGAAGCGTGCCGCGGCCATCGCCGTGCCGACCACCGCGCTCGCGGCCGGCATGCTGTGGTTCTTCCGCGACCCCGAGCGCGAGATCGCGCAGGGCCGGGTCATCTCCCCCGCCGACGGCGTGGTGCAGAGCATCATGCCGTGGAAGGACGGACGCACCCGGGTCGCCATCTTCATGAGCCCGCTGAACGTCCACGTCAACCGCGCGCCGCTGGCCGGCACGGTGACGTCCGTGGAGCACATCCCCGGCGGGTTCGTCCCGGCGTTCAACAAGGAGAGCGAGAACAACGAGCGCGTTGTCTGGCACTTCGACACCGAGCTCGGCGACATCGAGATGATCCAGATCGCGGGTGCCGTCGCACGACGCATCGTGCCGTACATCCCGCAGGGGACGAAGGTCGAGCAGGGTGACCGGATCGGTCTGATCCGCTTCGGCTCGCGTGTCGACATCTACCTCCCGGAGGGTGTCGAGGTCGCCGTCGAGGTGGGCCAGGCCACGACCGCGGGGGTGACTCGCATTGACCGTGATTGATCCCGACACACGGGCTGCCGAATGGGTTGCCGACGCCGAGGCGGAGGCGGCCGAAGAGGCCGAGGAGATGCCGCTGTCGTTGAGGCTGTCCATAGCGGACGCCCTCACGCTCGGTAACGCCACGTGCGGCTTCATGGCGGTCTACTTCACGACGACCGGCATCCTGATCCCGCATCTCACCGGCAGCACGGAGACCGGCATGGCGCGCAACAGCGCCGCCACCGCCGTGATCCTGATGCTGGCCGCGGCGATCTTCGACCTCTTCGACGGCATCGTGGCGCGCAAGCTCCGCAGCTCGCCGATGGGCGCCGAGCTCGACAACCTGTCGGACCTCATCAGCTTCGGTCTGGCCCCGGCCTACTTCGTGCTCGTGTACGGCATGGTCACGCCCGGCGCGCAGCAGAAGGTCTCGGCGGTGGCCGCGATCGTGGTGCTGCTCGCCGTGGTGCTGAGGCTGGCGAGATTCTCGTGCGTGACGATGAAGGACGGCATGTTCCAGGGCATGCCGAGCCCCTTCGGCGCGCTGACGGTCGTCTCGATCGTGCTTCTGGAGCTGCCGTTCATCCCGACGCTCCTCGCGATCATCGGGGTGGCCTGGCTGATGGTGAGCCGGGTCGAGTACCCCAAGCCGCGGGGTGTCCTCGCGGTGGCGATGCTCGCCTGGATCGTCGGTGCGATGGGCATGCTGGCGGCCTGGGCGTTCGACGCGCCGGGCGGGGCATTCCTGCTCCAGACCGGCTGCGCGCTCCAGGTGGTGTTGGGCGCCGTGATCCCCCTCTTCGCGACGGCCCGCCGGGTGAACACGTTCCGCGGCAACCGCCGTGAGAGCCGCGAGGCTCGTGCGACGCAGCTGCGGTAGCGGATCGAGTGGTACGTGAAGGGCCCCAGGAGGCGACAAGCCTCCCGGGGCCCTTTCGTGTGCCCGGCGCTGCCTCGGCTACCCGAGGCGCTTGTAGTACAGCGTGGTGGGGCGGAGGGTGCCGGCCGGGTCGGCGGCGAAGTCCGGGATCGTTCCCGCGGCCGTCCAGCCCGCTCGCCGGTAGAGGCGCTCGGCGGGGCTGTCGGTCTGGGTGTCCAGGACGAGCAGGCGCAGGCCGGTGGCGGCGGCGTGGGCCTCGGCGGCGGCGAGCAGCCGGCGCCCGAGGCCGCGGCCCCGCGCCGAGCCGTGCACGAGGAGCCGGGCGATCTCGCCGCGGTGGCGGCCGTTGGCGGTGCCGGTACGGACGAGGGTCACGACGCCGGTCAGGCTCCCGTCCGGGGCGTGGGCGGCCCAGACGTCCCGTACGCCGGCCGCGGCTTCCTCGGCGACCTCCGACCACCAGGCGGCCGCCCGGGCCGTCTCCAGGGGCGCCAGGAAGCCGACGGAGGCGCCGCCGTCGACGGCGTCCACGAGGAGCGCCGCGAGACCGGCGGGGGCGTGGGTCCGTACGGCGTCGGGGGTGAGCCGCTCGATCACGTCCAGGTCGGGGAGCGGCTTCTCCAGGCAGACCAGGTCCGGACGCTCGTCCCAGGAGTCGACGGTCGCGAAGCCGAGGTTCCGGTAGAGGGCGAGCGGCTCCGCCCGCCAGGCCCAGACCGTGAGGCGTACGGCGGGTGTGCCCGCGGCGGCGGCCCGGCGCAGGGCCTCGGCCATGAGGGCCTTCGCGAGGCCCTTCCGCCGGGCCTCGGGCGCGACCCAGAGCCGCTTGATCTCGGGAGACGCGCCCTCGCGGGGCGCCTTGAGGACGACACAGCCCGTCGGGGTGTCGTCGCCGGGCGCGGTGGCGAGCAGGACGGTGTCGGCGGCGAAGGCGGCGGCCGGGTCCTCGGCCTCGCCGCGGTATACGGCGGGGAGCTCGGCGACCGTCTCCACGGCCGTCCCCTTCTCGGCCTGGTTGACCAGGTGGTAGGCGGCCAGCAGGTCGCGGAGGCGCGGGTGGGAGCGGTTCTCCTCGATACGTACAGTCATGGGCCAGAGCTTCACATCGCGATGTTTCGGGAGTGTGAAGATCCACTAGGGGTGACCCTCTACGGTCCCGGCACCTGGTACGCGCTCCGGGGCGCGGTGGCCGCCGCGCTCGCGGGGGACCCGGAGGCCCGGTTCCTGGGCAGCACGGCGGCCGACGGTTCGGTGAGTTCCTTCGTTCACGTCGCCGACGCCGCCGAGGCGGCCGTACGGGCCCTGGCGTGGCCCTCGGGCGCGTACAACGTGGTGGACGACGAGCCCGCGCCCGGTCACGACTGGCTGCCGGTCCTGGCGGGGGCCCTGGGTGTCCCGGCCCCGGAGCGGAGCGGGGGCCGGGCGTCCTGGGCCCGGGGTGCGGCGAACGCCCGGGCCCGTGCGCTGGGCTGGGCCCCGGCCCGCCCGTCCTGGCGGACGGGCTTCGCGGACCAGGGCGTGGAGGCGCCTGACTACGGCGTGTAGGACTTCGCCGCCTCCGCGACGAACGGCTGCCGGACCGTGCGCATGCCGCCGGGGACGGACTTGTCCGGCTGGATGATGACGGACTCGCGGGAGGACGGGGCCTTCGGGTCGCCCAGGTCGTGGGTCATGCCGAAGCCCGCGTCGTGGGCCTTCAGGCTCAGGAGCGCCTTGTCGACGCCCTCGCGGGTGAGGTCCTTGTCCGCGCAGGCCTTCTTCAGGGCCTCGCCGAAGACGCCGGCCGCGGTCCAGCCGGCCACGATGCCGTTGTCGAGGCTGTCGCCCGGGTAGGCGGCCTGGTAGTCGGCGACGAGCTTCTTCGCCGTGGGGGTGTCCGCGCCGATCGGCAGGCTCGGCGAGGCGAACCAGTACATCTTCTCCAGGGCGGGTCCCGCCTGGGTGCCGAGGAGCTGGGGCGCGAAGGCGGAGTTGTTTCCGACGACCGGGACCTTGAGGCCGGTGGCGGCGGCGACGCCGACGAGGGAGGCGGCCTGGCGGGGGCCCGCGCTGATGACGATGGCCTTGACCCCGGCCTGCTTGAGTGCCGAGACCTGCGCCGACATGTCGTTGTCGGTGGGCTTGATCTTCTGCTCGACGACGGTCAGGCCGGCCTTCCCGGCGGCGAACTTCGAGCCCTTCAGCGCGTTCTCGCCGTAGTCGCCCTCGAAGTAGACGTGCCCGAGCTTGTCGCCGGACTTCAGGCCCTTCTCCTTGAGGAGGAAGTCGACGGCGTTGATCGTCTCGACGTCGTACGTGGCGCCGAGGACGCGGATGTACGGGGAGCCGAGCAGGGACGCCGACCAGGCCTGGGGCAGGACGAGCCCCTTGTCCTTGCCGTCGACCTGGGGCTTGACCGCGGCGACGAACGGGGAGCCGATGAACTGGGTGTAGCCGACGACCTTCGGCTCCAGCTCGGTGTAGGCGGCGAGTGCCTTCTGCGGGTCGTAGCCGTGGTCGCGGACCGTGAGCTCCAGCTGCCGGCCGCAGATCCCGCCGGCGGCGTTGACCTGCTTGACGTACAGCTGCTGGGCCTGGGTGACGCTCTTGCCGAGGGTCGCGTACACGCCGGTCATGTCGGTGAGGGCGCCCAGCGCGATCGTCTTGTCGGTGACGCCCTCGCCGGTCTTCACCCCGCCCGCGCCGGTCTGCTTGCCGTCGCCGGTCTTGGCCTTGGAGCTGCATCCGGCGGCGGTGAGGGCGACCAGTGCGGCGAGCGCGGCGGCCAGGCCCCGCACGGCCTGTCTGCGGTGGTTCATCGTGTCTCCCCAGAGGGTTCGGTGGTGGGTGTGGGGCTGTGGGGTGTGGGGCTTTGGGATGGGGTGCTTGGGGTTGGGGGGCTCTTGGGTTTCCGGGCGGCGAGGCGGACCAGGCCGCCGGGCAGGAACAGCACCACCGCGACGACGGCGGCGCCGTAGAGGTAGCGCGAGGCCTCGCCCGGGGCGATCCCGCCCGTCCCCGGGGCGGAGACCAGGGGCAGCGCGTCGCTGTACCGGGTGAGGAGCTGGGGCAGGAGGGAGACGAAGACGCCTCCGGCGACCGCTCCGGCGACGGAGCCGAGACCGCCGATGACGATCATGGCCAGGTATTCGAGGGAGAGCGCCATGCCGAAGTACTCCGGCACGGTGCGCTGGAAGACGAGGGCGAGCAGGACGCCCGCCAGGCCCGCGTACATCGAGGAGAGGACGAAGACGGCGCCGCGGTAGCGGGCCACGGGGATGCCCATGACCCCGGCGGCGATCCGGTGGTCCCGGATGGCGTTCATGGCACGTCCGGGGCGGCCCCTGAGGACTCCCCTGGCGAACAGGACGCCGCCGAGGAGCAGGATCAGGCCGAGGTACCAGAGCTTCTCGACGGCGCCGAACGGCACCTGGGCGACGAGGAGTTCGGTGTCGTCGAAGGTGAGACCGAAGAGGGAGAGCGGCGGGACGGCGCGGCCGTTGTAACCGCCGGTCAGGTCATGGGCGTTGAAGAGCACGTGCTGCCCGATGAAGATCAGCGCGAGGGTGGCGATGCCGAGGTACGCGCCGCGCAGCCGGCCCGCGATGGGGCTGAACACCCCGCCGGCCAGGCCCGCGAGGGCCACGGCGAGGACGGCGGCGAGCCAGCCGGGCAGGCCGAGTCCGGCGAGTCCGTCGGCGCCGTCGCCGGCGAAGAGGCAGTAGCCGTAGGCGCCGACGGCGAGGAAGAAGGCGTGTCCCATGGAGAGTTGGCCGGTGGCGCCGGTCAACAGGTTGATGCCGAGGGCGCCGATGGCGGCGACCATGGCGAACAGGCCCGCCTGGAGCCAGAATCGGTCCAGGTAGAACGGGAGGGCGACGAGGAGGAGTCCGGCGGCGGCCCACCCGTACACCCCGGTGGTACGGGCCCGCAGGCCGCTCCGGGCGAGGGTCTCAGACACGGGCGAGCTCCTTCGTGCCGAAGAGTCCGGCCGGGCGGATCAGCAGCACCGCGACCATGACGAGGTAGGGGGCGAGGTCGCCGATGCCCCGGCCGAGGAAGGCCAGGTCGCTCTGGTAACCGGTGGCGAGGGACTCGGTGATGCCGACGAGGAGGCCGCCGACGAGGGCGCCCGTGGTGGAGTCGAGGCCGCCGAGGATGGCGGCGGGGAAGGCCTTGAGGGCGGCGAGCGAGGTGGCCCGTTCCAGGCCGGGCGTCGGGAAGACGGTGAGGAAGAGCGCGGCGACCGCGGCGAGGGCGCCGGCGACCGCCCACGCCCCCAGCGAGACCCGGCCGAGCCGGATGCCCATGAGCGCGGCGGTCTCCTGGCTCTCGGCGGCGGCCCGCATGGCGACGCCCCAGGAGGTGTACCGGAAGGCGAGCAGGAAGGCCGTGATGAGGAGCCCCGCGACGAGAAGGGCGGCGATCCGGGTCTGGGCGATGGTGACGGGGCCGACGGTGAGGACCGCGTCGCCCCACGGGTCGCCGAGGGCGAGGATGTCGGTGCCGATCCGGCGGGTCAGCTCGGTGGCGAGCAGGATGTCGACACCGATGGTGACGATCGCGAGGACGCTGTGGTCGGCGCCCCGGTGGCGGCGCATCACGAAGAACTCGACGGCGGCGCCGACCACGGCGGCGCCCGCGATCCCGGCGAGCAGCGCGGGCCAGAAGCCGATCTCGTCGTGGAGCACGGCGGTGACGTAACCGCCGGCCAGGAGGAGGGAGGCGTGGGCGAAGTTGACGACCTCGGTGGCACGGAAGATGACCACGAAACCGAGGGCGATGAGGGCGTAGATCGAGCCCAGTGAGACGCCGTTGATCAGGAATTCGGCGAAGGTGCTCACGCGGCGGTCTCCTCTCCGAGGTAGGCGCGGACGACCGCCGGGTCGTTCTGGACGTCACCGGGGGCTCCGTCGGCGATGCGGCGGCCGAAGTCGAGGACGGTGACGGAGTCGGCGAGCCGCATCACCAGGCCCATGTCGTGCTCGACGAGGAGGACCGAGATGCCGAGGCCGTCGCGGACGCCCGCGATGACGGAGGCCGTACGGCGCCGCTCGTCGGCGGTCATGCCGGCGACGGGTTCGTCGAGGAGCAGGAGCTTCGGCTCCATGCAGAGGGCGCGGGCGAGTTCGGCGAGCTTCTGCTGCCCGTACGGGAGGGAGCCCGCGGGCTGCGCGAGCTGCTTCTCCAGGCCGACGAAGGCGGCGATCTCCCGGACCCTGGCCCGGTGGCGGGCCTCCTCGCGGGCGGCGGAGGGGAGCCGGAGCCCGGCGGCGAGGAAGCCGGTGCGGGTGAGCCGGTGGCGGCCGAGCATCAGGCTGTCCTCGACGGTGGCGCGGGGTGGCAGGGCCAGGTTCTGGAAGATCCGGCCGACGCCGAGGTCCGCGATCTTGTGCGGGGGCAGGGCGGTCAGCTCGTGCGGGCCGAGGCGGACGGAGCCGGCCGTGGCCCGGTAGACACCGGAGAGCACGTTGAAGCAGGTGGACTTGCCTGCGCCGTTGGGGCCGATGAGGGCGTGGACGGTGCCGGGCCGGACGGTGAAGCCGATGCCGTCCAGGGCGGTGAGTCCGGCGAACCGTACGGTCAGGTCCTCGACGACGAGGGCGGGGACGTCGGGGGCGCCGGGCATGGACGAGTCGCTCATCGGGTCTCCTCCCAGCGGGACAGGACCGGGTGCGCGGACCGCGCGCGGTCCGCGTCGGCGGCGGCGTCCTCGTCGACCACGCCCAGATAGCGGCGGCGCACCTCGTCGGAGGCTGCGAGCTCGGCGGCCGGGCCGGAGAGGGTGACCTCGCCGACCTCCAGGACGTACGCACGGGAGGCGAGGCGCAGCGCGAGCGCCGCGTTCTGCTCGACGAGGAGCACCGCCGTGCCCTGGGCGTTGATCTCGCGGACGGCGTCCGCGATCCGGGCGGCCATCAGCGGGGCGAGCCCGAGGGAGGGCTCGTCGAGGAGGAGCAGGCCCGGCGCGGCCATCAGGGCGCGGCCGACGGCGAGCATCTGCTGTTCGCCGCCGGAGAGGAGTCCGGCCTGCTGCCGGGCCCGGTCGGCCAGGACCGGGAAGAGCTCGTGGACCCGGCGCAGCGCGGCGGCCTTCGCGGCGCGGTCGCCGCGGCGGCCGAGTGCGCCCGCGCGCAGGTTGTCCTCGACGGTCATCCGGGCGAAGACCTGGCGGCCCTCCGGCACCTGGGAGACGCCGGCGGCGACCACCCGGTCGGGCGGGAGCCCGTCGAGCGGCCGGCCGTCGCGGCTCACCGTGCCGGAGACCACGGACCCGCCGTGGAACCGCAGGGTGCGCGAGACGGCCCGCAGCAGGGTCGACTTGCCGGCGCCGTTGCCGCCCAGGACGGTGACGACGGCGCCCGCCGGCACGGTCAGCGACACCTGGCGCAGCGCGCGCACCGGTCCGTATCCCGCCGTGAGGTCCTTGACCTCGAGGGCGGGTGCGGTTCCTCCCATGGATCCCCTTCCCCGGCCGCGCCGTTACCTGGCGTTTCCCGGCCGATTCAATGGCGCTCACCCCAACACCGCGCCGGACCGCCCGTCCACGTCCCGCGGCCGAATCGCTGCCGGTGACCAGCGGGGACGGCGATGGGCTGTGCATGCGCACAACGCTGCGCGTCAGGGGTGTGCCGAGGGGCCCGGGGCGGTGGATCCTCCGGGCATGGGACGGCGCAGACGGCGGACCGGTGACGACTGGAAGGTGCTCGCTCAGGCGTGCACGGCGCTTCTGGAGCGGGTGCCGGAGCTGGTGGACGAGCATCTGAGGGAGCTTCACGCGTACGAGCCCGCCTACGGGCGGATCCTCCCGTACGACCAGCACTGGCAGGAGGCCCACGAGGCGATGCGGATCGGGATCGAGATGATCTCGGCGCCCCGGAACTCGCCCCGGCGGGACCTGGAGCAGGCGGAGTCGATGGGCCGGCGCCGGGCCGCGCAGGGCATGCCACTGGAACTGGTCGTGCACGCTTACCGGCATGCCGGGCACCTCGTGTGGGACGCGCTGATCGAGGGGGCCGGGGAGGACACGGCTCAACTGGCGGCGCTGATGCAGTCGGCGACGACGGTGTGGTCGGCGGTGGACGCGCAGGCGGACACGGCGTCGGAGGCGTACCGGTCGACGGAGGCGGAGCTGCGCCGCCGGACGGACGAGCAGCTCCAGGCGCTCCTGGACGCGCTGCTCCAGGGGCAGCGGTCGCCCGAGCTGGTGTCGCGTGCCGCGGCGGGCCTGGACCTGCCGGAGCAGGGGCGGTACGCGGTGGTGGTGCTGCGCTACGACCGGCGGGAGGAGCGGGAGTCGTTCCACCGGCAGGTGCAGGGCGAGGGCGTGCGGTTCCTGTGGCGGATGGGCGCGGACTGCGAGATCGGGGTGGTGGCGCTGGCCGGGGAGACCGGCCTGGACGCGCTGTCGGAGCTCCTCGACGGGCGGTGCCCGGGGCCCGGCGGGATCAGCCCGGTCGTGGTCGGCCTGACCGAGCTGGGCCGGGCGCGCCGCCTCGCGGAGCTGGCCCTGCGCACGTGCCCGCCGGGCAGCCGGCAGATCGTACGGCTCGACCGCCGGATGGCGGGGGCGCTGGTGGTGGGCCAGCCGGAGATGGCGAGCCTGCTGGTCTCGGACGTCCTGGGCGGGCTGTTGGAGCTGGACCCGGCGGACCGGGCGGTGCTCCTGGAGACGCTGGACGTGTGGCTGGACTGCGAGGGTTCGGCGGGCCGGGCGGCGGGCCGCCTGTACTGCCACCGGAACACGGTCTTCAACCGCCTGCGGCGCCTGGAGCAGCTGACGTCACGGTCGCTGTCCCGGCCGCGGGACCTGACGGAGATGACGCTGGCGCTGGACGCGTTCCGGCTGACGGCGTCGGGGTGAGCGCGCGTACGGGTTCGGGGGCGCCCCCCAGAACCCGTACACGCGACCGTACGGACGTCCCGGGCAGGCCCTACGTCAGGAAGTCGCGGGCGATGTTCGCCGCCACGTCCTCCAGGAGCGGGCCCGCGTTCGCGATGCACTTCGCCGTGTCCGGCTCGATGGCGGTGAGCGGGTAGGCGCGGCGGATGCCGGCCGTGCCGAGGGCCTCGGGCGGGAGGGCCAGGCGGCCGCAGACCGCGACGACCTCCTTGCCGGCGGCGCGGGCCGCCGCGGCGACGCCCGCGGGGGCCTTGCCGTGGAGGGTCTGCTCGTCGAGGGAGCCCTCGCCGGTGATGACGAGGGTGGCCCGCTCCAGGGCGGGGGCGAAGCCGAGGACCTCCAGCATCAGCTCGATGCCGGGGCGGAAGCTCGCGCCGAGGATGAGCGCGCCGTAGCCGATGCCGCCCGCGCCGCCGGCGCCGGGAGCCACGGCCGCTTCGGCCGCCTTGGGGCCGATGGACTTCTCCAGGACGGTGGCGAAGTGGGCGAGGGCCGCGTCCAGGGTGCGGACGTCGTCCGGGGTGGCGCCCTTCTGCGGTCCGTAGACGGCGGGGGCGCCCTTGGGGCCGGTGAGCGGGTTGTCGACGTCGCTGGCGAGGATCAGATCGACCGTCGCGAAGCGGGTGTCGAGGCCGGTGAGGTCGGCCGTGGCCAGCTCGGCGAGGGCCGCGCCGCCGGGGCCGACGGGCTCGCCGGCCTCGTCGAGGAAGCGGGCGCCGAGCGCGGCGAGCATGCCGGCGCCGCCGTCGGTGGTGGCGCTGCCGCCGACGCCGAAGACGACGGTGGTCGCCCCCGCGTCCAGGGCCGCGCGGAGGAGCTCCCCGGAGCCGTAGGTGGTCGCGGTCAGCGGGGCGAAGACCCCGGCGGGGAGGAGCTGGAGGCCGGAGGCCTCCGCCATCTCGACGACCGCGGTGGTGCCGCGCAGCGCGTAGGCCGCGGTGACCTGCTCGCCGAGCGGTCCCGTGACCCGCACCTCGCGGCGCTCGAAGCCGGCCGCGACCGCGGCCGCGACGGTGCCGTCGCCTCCGTCGGCCACCGGCAGCGTCTCCACCGTGAGCTCGGGGACGACCCGTCGCAGTCCTGCTGTGACCCGCTCCGCGACCTGTACGGCCGTGAGCGAACCCTTGAACTTGTCAGCCGCCACGAGTACGTGAGCGACCTGAGTTGCTGCCCCGTCCGTCACCTTGCATCCCTTGCTTTCGAACGTGCAGTCGCGCCAGGGCCGACCCTATCCGTACCGCCAGACGGCGTGCCACCCCCTGATAGCGCGATATTCCGCACCATAGTGGGGTCACATGAGCACGGAACCGATCGAACGGACCCCGCGTGAGCGGTACGCGCCCGATGCCAAAGTCATCGGTATCGGGGTCGCGGCCGTCGTGGCGGTCGTCGCCTGGGCGGCCCTGGGCGAGGACTCCTTCGACAGCGCCTCGTCCACCGCCCTCCAGTGGGTGCTGTCCAATTTCGCCTGGCTCTTCGTGGTCGCGGCGGACACCTTCCTGGTCCTGTGCGTGGTGATCGCGCTGAGCCGCTTCGGCCGGATCCGGCTGGGCGCGGACGACTCGGAGCCGGAGTTCACGAACCTCGCGTGGATCGCGATGATGTTCAGCGCCGGCATGGGCATCGGTCTGATGTTCTACGGGGTCGGGGAACCGCTCCAGCACTTCCTGAGCCCTCCCCCGGCGAGCGGTGTCCCGGCGGGGTCGGGCGCGGCGGCCCGTACCGCCATGGAGTACTCGTTCTTCCACTGGACGCTCACCCCGTGGGCGATCTACGGCATCGCCGGTCTCGCCCTCGCGTACGCGGGCTTCCGCAAGGGCCGCGGCAACCAGCTGAGCTCCGTCTTCGTGCCGCTGATCGGGGCGCGCCGGGCGGCTTCCTGGCCCGGCAAGGCGATCGATCTGCTCGCCGTGTTCGCGACCGTCTTCGGTACGGCGACGAGCCTGGGGCTCGGCGCGCTCCAGGTGGCCGAGGGGCTGAACCTGACGATGGGCGTGGAGAACTCCACCTCCACCCAGCTGATCATCATCGTCTCGCTGTCGGCGGCCTTCGTCCTGTCGGCGTTCTCGGGGCTCCACAAGGGCGTGAAGTGGCTCTCCACCCTGAACATCGTCCTCGCCGCCTGCCTGATGCTCTTCGTCTTCCTCCTCGGTCCGACCGTCTACATCCTGGACACCATCCCGGCCTCGGTCGGCGGCTATCTGCACCAGCTGCTGCCGATGGCGAGCCGCACGGGTGCCTTCACCGACCCCGACTGGCTGGGCGTGTGGACGATCTTCTACTGGGCGTGGTGGCTGTCCTGGGCGCCGTTCGTCGGCACCTTCATCGCCCGGATCTCGCACGGCCGGACGATCCGCGAGTTCCTGATGGGCGTGCTGCTCGTCCCCTCCGGCGCGACCGTGGTGTGGTTCTGCGTCCTGGGCGGTACGGCGATCCGGCTGGAGTCGACCGGCGCCGCGGACCTGGCGACGGCCGTCAAGGACGGCCCGGAGGCCTCGCTGTTCGCGATGCTGGACGCGCTGCCGATCCGCACGGTCACCTCGGTCATCGCGATGATCCTGGTGATGACGTACTTCGTCACGAGCGCGGACTCGGCCTCGCTGGTCATGGGCTCGCTGACGAGCCGGGGCTCGCTGCACCCGCCGACCTGGCTCGTGGTGACCTGGGGCGTCCTGATGGCGGCCGTGGCGGCGGTGCTGCTCGTCGTCGGCGGGCTGAACTCGCTCCAGACGGCGACGATCCTCGTGGCCCTGCCGTTCGTGGTGGTCATGCTCGTGTTGTGCTTCGCGCTCCTGAAGGAGCTGCGGGAGGACCCGGGGGCCGGCCCGGTCCGGCACCACCCCCTGCACGGGATGCGGGACGCGGTGCGGACGCTGGTCGGCGAGGCGATGACCGAGCAGGGCGGCGGCACCCGCCACCACCGGCTGCGCCGGGCGGCGAAGGCCCGTACCGACACGGAGGAAGAGGAGCGCTGACCTGCCATGGAGCTCGCGCACAGGGAACTCACCCGCACGGAACTCGCCGACCGGATCCTGGGCGGCTGGACCGGCCGCATCGCCGGGAACATGCTCGGCAAGCCCGTGGAGCGCGGCGACCACTGGACGCGCGGGCACATCGACGCGTACCTGCGGCTCGCGGACGCGCTTCCGCTGACCGACTACCTGCCGCCCCCGCCGCCCGGGGCGACCGGTTTCGAGCTGCGCCCCGAGTGGCCCCGGTGCGTACGCGGCGGGATCGACGGGAGCTGCCGGGACGACGACGTCGACTGGTCGGTCCTCGGGCTGCACCTCCTGGAGACCCGGGGGTTCGCGTTCACGACCGAGCAGGTCGGCGAGGAGTGGCTGCTGCGGCTGCCGTACCTCCAGACGTTCACGGCCGAGCGGGTCGCCTACCGGAACCTCGCGAACGGGCTGAGGCCGCCGCTGACGGCGACGTACGACAACCCCTACCAGGAGTGGATCGGCGCGCTGATCCGGGCCGACGTCTACGGCTGGACCTGCCCGGGGGATCCGCGCCGGGCCGCCTCGCTCGCCCGCCGGGACGCGGTCCTCTCGCACACCGGGAACGGCGTGTACGGGGCGATGTGGGCGGCGGCGCTGATCGCCGCCGCCTTCACCGCGCCCGACGTCCGGTCCGCCCTGGAGGCGGGCCTGGAGCGGGTCCCGGCGAGCAGCCGGCTCGCCCGGACCGTACGGGGGACGATCGCCCTGTACGAGTCCGGGCTCGACTGGTCCGAGGCGCTCGCCGAGCTGGAGGAGCGGACGGCGGGGCTCGGCTGGATCCACACCGTCCCGAACGCGGCCGTCCTGACCGCCGGACTCCTGTACGGCGAGGGGGACTTCACCCGCACGATCGCGCTGACCGTGCGCGGCGGTCTCGACACGGACTCCAACGGCGCGACGGCGGGCTCGGTGGCCGGGGTGATGTGCGGGGCGGCCGCGATCCCGCCGCAGTGGTCGGAGCCGCTGCGGGACCGGGTGAGCAGCGCGGTGTTCGGCTACGACGGGGTGCGGATCACCGATCTCGCCGAGCGGACGCTGCGGCTGGCTACGCTGACGCAGTGACCACCACCGACTACGCCACGTACATCGCCGGCCTCCCCCGCGTCCTGGCCGCCGCCGCCGCACTCTTCCGCGACTCCGAGGGCCGGGTCCTCGTCGTGGAGCCCAACTACCGCGACGGCTGGGCGCTGCCGGGCGGCACGATCGAGTCCGACGGCGGCGAGACGCCGCGGCAGGCCGCCCGCCGGGAGACGGCGGAGGAGATCGGCCTGGACGTGCCGCTCGGACCGCTGCTCGCCGTCGACTGGTCGCACGGCACCGAGCGGCCGCCGATCGTGGCCTACGTGTATGACGGCGGGGTGCTGCCCGAGGAGCGGTTCGCGGAGATCCGGCTCCAGGAGGAGGAACTGCTCTCCTGGAAGCTGATCGACCGCGGGGAGGTCGCCGCCCATCTTGCGGGCAGCCTGGGCCGGCGTGTCCTCGCCGCGCTGGACGTCCTGGAGACGGGCCGGGGTCCGGTGGAGCTGGAGAACGGTCACCCCGCGCGGGGATGACCGGAGCCCCTTCTCTCAGCCCTGCGGGGGCTCGGGCGGCAGGAGTTCGCCGGTGCGGTGCGGTTCGTCACGGGTGGCGACGCGGGCCTCGGTGCGGTGTCCGCGCGCGATGTAGTCGCGGACGACGGCCTCCACCGCGTCCTGCGGGTTCCCGATCCCTGCCAGGACCATGACTTCCACGACGAGTTCGGCGTCGAGCGTGATGTTCACCTTGGCCATGCGGGGAACGTAACACCCGGAAACCCGTTCGCGGGAGCGGTTCGGCGCTGCTTAGGGTCGTCGTATGACGATGGTCGCGATTCTCAGTGGAGCCGGTATCTCGACGGACTCGGGCATCCCCGACTACCGGGGCCCGAACGGTGTCTGGCGGCAGGACCCCGAGGCGGAGCGGCTCGTCACGTACGGGCCGTACATGGCCGACCCGGAGATCCGCCGCCGCTCGTGGCGGATGCGGCTCGACGGTCCAGTGCTGAGCGCCGAGCCGAACGTGGCGCACCACGCGATCGCCGCGTACGAGCGGACGAGCGGCCACGCGCTGCGGGTGATCACGCAGAACGTGGACGGACTGCACCAGGCCGCCGGGGTGCCCGGGCGGAAGGTCCTCGAACTCCACGGCTCGGCGCGGTCGGTGGTGTGCACGGCCTGCCACGCCCGCTCGTCGATGACGGAGGCGCTCGACCGGGTGCGGGCCGGTGAGGACGACCCGGCGTGCCGGGTGTGCGGCGGGATCCTGAAGTCGGCGACGGTCATGTTCGGGCAGCGGCTCGACCCGGTCGTACTCGGCGAGGCCATGTCGATCGCCAAGGCCACCGAGGTGTTCGTGGTGGTCGGGAGCAGTCTCCAGGTCCAGCCGGCGGCCTCGCTCGCGGGGATCGCGGCCGAGCACGGCGCCCGGCTGATCATCGTGAACGCCGAACCCACTCCGTACGACCCCGTCGCCGACGAGGTCGTCCGTGAGCCGATCGGCACGGCGCTGCCCGCGCTCCTCGACCGGCTCCGGTAGGCGGGCTCCGGTAGCCGGCTCCTAGAAGAGGCCCGCGGGTTCCTCCGTCCCCGATTCGAAGGCGAGCAGCCGCTGTTTGCGGTCGAGGCCGCCGCCGTAGCCGGTGAGGCTTCCGCTCGCGCCGACCACGCGGTGGCAGGGGACGACGATGCCCACGGGGTTCTTGCCGTTCGCGAGGCCGACGGCCCGGGAGGCGGTGGGGTTGCCGAGGGCCTCGGCCAGTTCGCCGTACGTCCGGGTCTCCCCGTACGGGATGCGGCACAGCTCCGCCCAGACCCGTAGCTGGAACGGGGTGCCGACCAGGTGGAGCGGGAGGTCGAACTCGGTGAGCTCGCCGGCGAAGTAGGCGTCGAGCTGCCGGACGGTCTCGTCGAAGGGGCGGGGGTCGGGCTCGCCGAAGGTCTCCTCGGGCGGGCGGTGGCGCTGGCCGGTCATGTGGATGCGGCTGAGGACGCCGTCGACGGCGACGAGGGTCAGCGGCTCGTACGGGCTGTCGACGACGGTGTGGCGGACGGTGGCGGGCATGGGGGTTCAGCTCTCCTCACCGGGCAGGTGGTTGATGGGGTGGTCGTCGGTGGCCCAGAGGTACTGGACGGCGTAGGCGCGCCAGGGCCGCCAGTCGGCGGCGCGGGCGGTGAGCGCGGCCGGGGTGCCGGGCAGGCCGAGGCCCTCGGCGGCGCGGCGGACGCCGAGGTCGCCGGGGAGGAAGGCGTCGGGGTCGCCGAGCGCCCGCATCGCGATGATCTCGGTGGTCCAGGGGCCGAAGCCCGGCAGGGCGAGGAGCCGGGCGCGGGCCTCCTCGCGGTCGTCGGCGGGGCCGAGGGTGAGCGAGCCATCCGCGAGCGCCCCCACGAGGGTGAGGAGGGTGGTGCGGCGGCTGCGGGGCAGGGCGAGGCTCTCGGGGTCGAGCGCGGCGAGGGACTCGGGGCCGGGGAAGAGGTGGGTGAGACCGCCCTCGGGGTCGTCGATGGGGGTGCCGTACGCAGTGACCAGGCGGGCCGCGTGGGTGCGGGCGGCGGCCGTGGAGACCTGCTGGCCGAGCACGGCCCGTACGGCGAACTCGGCGGGGTCGACGGTCCCGGGCACCCGGCGGCCGGGCGCCGCGTCGACGAGGGGCGCGAGCAGCGGGTCCGCGCGCAGCCGGTCGTCGACGGCGACGGGGTCGGCGTCCAGGTCGAGGAGCCTGCGGCAGCGGCTGATCGCGTGCGTGAGGTCGCGCGGGTCGGTGAGGAAGAGGCGGCAGGCGATGTGGTCGGCGCGGGGTGCGAGGCCGACGATGCCGTGTCCGTACGGGAGGCTCAGCGTTCGCCGGTAGGCGCCGTCGCGCCACTCCTCCACGCCGGGGACGGCGGTCGCGGCGAGGTGTCCGAAGAGGTTGGACGGTTCGAGGGGCGCGCGGAACGGCAGCCGGAGGCTGATCACCCCGGGGGTGGCGGCGGCCGTCGCGGGGTGGCGGCGGGCCGCGCGGGCGCGGAGCTCCCCGGGGGTGAGGCCGAAGACCTCGCGGACGGTGTCGTTGAAGGTCCGGATGGAGGAGAAGCCGGCCGCGAAGGCGATCTCGCCCATCGGCAGCGGGGTGGTCTCGATGAGGACCCGGGCGGTCTGGGCGCGCTGGGCGCGGGCGAGGGCGAGGGGTCCGGCGCCGAGCTCGGCGAGGAGCTGGCGTTCGATCTGGCGGGTGGACCAGCCGAGCCGTCGGGCGAGTCCGGGGACGCCCTCCCGGTCGACGACGCCGTCCTGGATGAGCCGCATGGCGCGGGCCACGGCGTCGGCCCGGACGTGCCACTCGGGCGAGCCGGGGCTGGTGTCGGGCCGGCACCGCTTGCAGGCCCGGAATCCGGCGCGCTGGCAGGACGCGGCGCTGGGGTGGAACTCCATGTTCTCGGGCTTGGGCGGGACGACCGGGCAGCTGGGCCGGCAGTAGATCCGGGTGGTGCGGACGGCGGTGAAGAACACGCCGTCGAAGCGGGCGTCCTTCGATTGGACGGCCCGCACGCAGCGCTCGGTTTCGGTGTGCATGGTTCCAGGATCGGGGACGGACGGCTCGCGGGCTGGCGAGAAAACGACATGGACGTCCGCGCCGGTCGCCGTTGCCCGTCGCCGGCGGTCAGACGGTGACGGTCCGGTAGTGGGTGGTCAGCCTGCCGTCTTCGGCGAGGACGTGGAAGGCGAGCGCGGGCGGCAGGTCGAGGTGGACGTGCGGCGAGTCCGGTCCCGGGTTCTCCCAGGGGAGGCGGAGGGCGGAGACGACACCGGGTGCCACGAGGAGCGGGCGCCCGGCGAAGGTGGTGGCGGCCGCCGTGTGGGCGTGGCCCGCGAGGAAGGCCGTGAGGTGGGGGTGGCGCTCGGCGAGGGCGGCGAGCCGCACCTCGCCGAACTGCCGGATCCCGTCCACGTACGGGGTGTGCAGCGGGACCGGCGGGTGGTGGAAGGCGACGAGGACGGGCACCTCGCGCGGGGTGGAATCGAGGACGCCGTCCAGCCACTCCAGGGTCTCGTCCTCCAGGAGGCCCTCGTCCTTGCCCGGCACCGAGGAGTCGCAGAGGGCCACGACGAAGCCCTCGCCCCGGAGCACCTGGTTGACGGGCGCGTCCGGCCGGGCGGTGGCCCCGGCCGGGGCCTCGGTGCCCGGGTCGAGGAGGCCCGCCCGGAAGGCGGCGCGGTCGTCGTGGTTGCCGGGGCAGACGAGCAGCGGGTGACGGGAGGTCAGCAGCTCCCGGACGACCGCGTACTCGTCCGCCGTCCCGTGGTCGGCGATGTCCCCGGTGACGAGGACGGCCGCCAGGTCGTACGGCAGCTCCTCCAGGTACCGCATGACCGCGCGGGTGCGGTCGACGCTGCGCGGTTCCCCGTCGACATGGATGTCGCTGACCTGGGCGATGACGATCACGAGACTCGGTCCTCCGTCGGTTCCGGTGAGCGGCTGCTCGCACGACCGTACGGCGGTCACGGTGCTGACCGTAAGGGCCGGTCCGCGAGCGGTGGCCTGCTCCCGGCGCTTCCTACTCGAACCGCGTGGTGTCCCCCGCCCCGCGCCGGACGATCTCGGGCTCGCCGCTGGAGAAGTCGACGACGGTGGTCGGTTCGGTGCCGCAGTCGCCGGAGTCGACGACCACGTCCACCTGGTGGTCGAGGCGCTCCTTGATCTCCCATCCCTGGGTCAGGGGTTCGGCCTCGTCGGGCAGGAGCAGGGTGCTGGAGAGCAGCGGTTCGCCGAGTTCCGCGAGGAGCGCCTGAGTGACGACGTGGTCGGGGATGCGGACGCCGACCGTTTTCTTCTTGGGGTGCAGCAGCTGGCGCGGCACCTCCTTGGTGGCGGGCAGGATGAAGGTGTACGGACCGGGGGTCGCGGCCTTGACCGCGCGGAAGACGTCGTTGTCGATGTGCACGAGCTGGCCCAGCTGGGCGAAGTTCTGGCACATGAGCGTGAAGTGGTGCCGGTCGTCGAGCTCGCGGATCGCGCGGATGCGGCTGATGCCGTCGCGGCTGCCCAGTCGGCTGCCGAGGGCGTAACAGGAATCGGTCGGGTACGCGACGAGCGCCCCGTTCCGGATGCTGTCTGCCACCGAGCCGATGGTGCGCGGCTGGGGGTTGTCGGGGTGCACGTCGAAGTACTTGGCCATGGGGGCAGTCTATTTTCGCAGTCGGCGCCAGACCGCCTTCGCCGCGTTGTGGCCGGACATGCCGTGGACGCCGGGGCCGGGCGGGGTGGCGGAGGAGCAGAGGAAGACCGCCGGGTGCGGGGTCGCGTAGGGGCGGAGCGAGAGCGTGGGACGCAGCACGAGCTGGAGGCCTCGGGCGGCTCCGCAGGCGATGTCGCCGCCGACGTAGTTGGCGTTGCGGGCGGCGAGTTCGGGGGGGCCGGCGGTGGCGCGGGCCAGGACGCGGTCGCGGAAGCCGGGTGCGAAGCGCTCGATCTGCCGCTCGATGGCGTCGGTGAGGTCGCCGCGCCAGCCGTTCGGCACGTGTCCGTACGCCCAGAAGACGTGCTTGCCCGCGGGGGCGCGGGAGGGGTCGACGAGGCTGGGCTGGGCGGTGATGAGGAAGGGTGCGTCGGGGGCGGTGCCGGAGGAGGCCTGGTGCAGGGCGGTGTCGATCTCGCCGGCGGTGGGGCCGATCTGGACGGTGCCGGCGCGCCGGGGTTCCTCGGCGGTCCAGGGCACGGGCCCGTCGAGCGCGTAGTCGATCTTGAAGACGCTGGCGCCGTACCGGTAGTGGTCGTAGTGCCCGCCGAAGCCGGCGATCCGGGCGAGGGCGGTGGGCGAGGTGTCGAAGACGTAGGCACGGGCGGGCGGCAGGTCGTCGAGCCGCTTGACCTCGTAGTCGGTGTGGACGGCGCCACCGAGGTCCTTCAGGTACGCGGCGAGGGCGTCGGAGATCGACTGCGAGCCGCCCCGGGGCATCGGCCAGCCGCCCGCGTGCGCGGCGAGCGCGAAGACGAGGCCGACGGCCCCCGTGGCGAAGCCGCCCAGCGGGGCGATCACATGACCGACAAGCCCGGCCAAGAGCGCGGGAGCCTTCTCGTCCTGGAACCTTCGCATCAGCCAGGTGGCGGGCGGCAGCCCGTCGATGCCGAAGCGGGCGAGGGTGACCGGGTCGCGCGGCAGTCCGGTGAGCGGCAGCTGCATGAAGTCCCGTGCGAGGGTGTCCCACTTGCCGATGTAGGGGGCGACGAGCCGGCGGTACGCCCCGGCGTCGCGCGGTCCGAAGGAGGCGGCGGTCTCGGCGACGGAGCGGGCGAGGACGGCGGCGGTGCCGTCGTCGAAGGGGTGGGCCATGGGCAGTTCGGGGTGGAGCCACTCCAGGCCGTACCGCTCCAGCGGCATCGTCTTGAAGACGGGTGAGCCGACGCCGAGGGGGTGCACGGCGGAGCAGGGGTCGTGGCGGAAGCCGGGGAGGGTGAGCTCCTCGGTCCTGGCACCGCCGCCGACCGTCGACTTCGCCTCGAAGACGGCGACGGAGAAGCCGCGCCGGGCCAACTCCACCGCCGCGGTCAGTCCGTTGGGCCCCGCTCCCACGACGACGGCATCGAGCATCGACGTCTCGTTCGTCACCTTCGGACTCCTTCGTCAGCCGATGGCCAAGGCCCTCAGGATAGGCCGGTGGTCCCCCGCGCCTCACGCACCCCCGAGGAGCGTCCGGATCCGTTCGGCGGTCGCCGCGTCCCTGGCCGCGGTGAACGGCAGCGCGTTCCCTCCGGTGATGCGGTACGGCTCCCCGGCGATCGTCGTGTGCGCGCCGCCCGCCTCGACGACGAGGAGCAGTCCGGCCGCGTGATCCCAGGCGTACTCCCAGGAGAAGGCGGTGCCGGAGAGCACGCCGCGGGCCACGGCGAGGTACTCCAGACCGGCCGAGCCACAGGGACGCGGAGCGACCCCTTCCACCTGAAGACCGAGCAGGGCCTGCTTCTGCTCCGGGGTGGTGTAGTCGGGGTGGGAGGCGGCGACCTCCAGGACCTCGCCGGGTGCCGGTGAACCCGACCGTATCGGCTGCCCGTTGAGCGTGGCCCCGCGGCCGCGCACGGCGACCGCCATCTCGTCCAGGGCCGGGGCGAAGGTCCACGAGGCGAGGAGCTCGCCGCGGACGGCGAGGGCGACGAGGGTGCAGAAGGCGGGGTCGCCGTGGACGAACTGACGGGTGCCGTCGACGGGGTCGACGATCCAGACGGGCGCGTCGCCGCGCAGCGCCTCGTACACGGCGGGGTCGGCGTGGACGGCCTCCTCGCCGACGACGACCGAGCCGGGCAGCAGCGCGGTCAGCGAGGCGGTGAGGTGGGCCTCGGCGGCCCGGTCGGCGATGGTGACCAGGTCGTGCGGCCCGTTCTTCTCCACGATCTCGTGCGCGGCGAGCTGCCGGAAGCGCGGCATGATCTCGGCGGCGGCGGCCTTGCGGACCGCCTCCTCCACCTCGGTCGTACGGCCGCCGAGGACGTGCTCAAGGAACTCTTCGATCATGCCTCCAGCTAAGCACGGGGCACTGACAACCGGAATGCCGCACTTGTCACCAGCTGTTCTCCTCAGGAGTACCCTTTGATTCCCTTGGCTGAGTTCGCCCCTTACATGCAGGGAGGGTTCCGTGCACGGCGCGTTCCACGGCGAGTACAAGGTCCCCGGCGGCAAGCTGGTGGTCGTCGACCTCGACAGCGAGGGCGGTGTCCTGCGGAACGTCCGGGTCGCGGGCGACTTCTTCCTGGAGCCCGACGAGGCGATCCTGGCGATCGACCGGGCCCTGGAGGGAGCGCCGGTCGACACGGACGCCGCCGGGCTCGCGGCGCGGATCGACGGGGCCCTCCCGCCGGGCACGCAGATGTTCGGGCTGACCGCCGAGGGCGTCGGGGTGGCGGTCCGCCGGGCCCTCGCGCACGCCACGGACTGGACCGACTACGACTGGCAGCTGATCCACGAGCCGCCGCAGGCACCCGCCCTGCACATGGCCCTCGACGAGGTCCTGACGGCCGAGGTGGCGGCCGGTCACCGGCCTCCCACGTTGCGCGTCTGGGAGTGGGGGGCTCCCGCGGTGGTGATCGGCAGCTTCCAGTCCCTGCGCAACGAGGTCGACCCGGCGGCCGCCGAGCGCCACGGCATCCAGGTGGTGCGCCGGATCAGCGGCGGCGGGGCGATGTTCATCGAGCCCGGCAACACGATCACGTACTCGCTCTCCGTGCCCGACGCGCTCGTGCAGGGGCTGTCCTTCGCCGACAGTTACGCCTATCTCGACGACTGGGTGCTCGGCGCGCTCGGCGACATGGGGATCAAGGCCTGGTATCAGCCGCTGAACGACATCGCGACGGACGCCGGGAAGATCGCGGGTGCGGCGCAGAAGCGGATGGTCGGGGGCGGGGGCGCGGTCCTGCACCACGTGACGATGGCGTACGACATCGACGCGGACCGGATGACGGAGGTGCTGCGGATCGGCCGCGAGAAGCTCTCCGACAAGGGCACGAAGAGCGCGAAGAAGCGGGTGGACCCGCTGCGGCGGCAGACGGGGCTGCCGCGCGAGGCGGTGATCGAGCGGATGATCGACTCCTTCCGCGGCCGGTACGGCCTTTCGGAGGGCAGCCTCACGGAGGACGAGCTGACGCGGGCGAAGGAGCTGGCGGAGACGAAGTTCGGCACGTCGGAGTGGACGGCCCGGGTGCCGTAGGGGCCGGCTGGCCCGGAGGGCGCGGGAGCGGTCCTCCCCGCTGTCGCAGGAACGCTTCTCCCGGCTGTCGCAGGAACGGTCCTCCCGGCTGTCGCAGGAACGCTTCTCTCGGCTGTCGCAGGAACGGTCCTCCCGGCTGTCGCAGGAGCGCAACTCCCGGCTGTCGCGGGAGCGGTCCTCCCGGCCGTCGCAGGAGCGCTTCTCCCGGTTGCCTAGGCTGTCGGCATGCGGATGCGTGTCGAGGGGCCGGTGAAGCCCGGTCTGCGGATGGAGAGCGCCGACGGGCGGCGGCTCGTGCTGGTCCAGGGCGGGGTTCCGGTGCTGTTCGCCCGGCAGCGCGCCACCCACCGCGGGCTGCGCTACGCGCGGACGGGCCGGTACGTCTCGCCGCTGGCGCCGCTGCGCGCGGAACGGGCCCGTGCGGTCGCGGAGTTCGCGGAGCCGGGCTCGGAGGAGTGGACGGAGCGCTGGGCCGCGCACGGCGAGACGGCGCTCCGCGCGGCGGACGACGGGCCGCTCCACGAGGGCGAGTGGCACCTCGCCCCGGACGCGGACCGCTGGTTCGTGGACGGCAATTGGCCGAAACTGCTCGCCCACGACCCGGACCGGGGCCACCTCACCTGGTTCGGCTACGGCGACCCGGTGGAGGACGCCCGGGACCTGCTGCCGCTGCGGGCCCTGTCGCACCCGGAGGCGCCCCGGGTGAAGGCCTACCGCCGCCAGTACCGGGAGGGGGTCCTCCCGCCGGTGTTCGCGTGGTGGATCAGCGGGCTCAACTCCCCCGTGGTCCTCGACGGTCACGACCGGCTGACGGCGGCGCTCGCGGAGGGCGGCCGCCCGCGGCTCCTGCTCCTCTCCCGGGCCATGGAGGCCCACTGGATCGCGCTCTGGGCCGAGCGGCCCGTGATGGAGTACGAGAAGCGGGTCGCCGCTCTGGAGGGCCCGCTCGCCCCGGCCCGGGCCGGTCACCAGAGTCGCAGCCTGGCCGCGCAGCTCCAGGCGCTCGACCGCACGCCACGCCTCACCCGCGCCTGGCCCTTCCCGGGCGGGCCCGCGGCCTGGGACGCGGCGGCGGCCGCGCACGTCCCGGGCTGGGCCCCCGACGCGGACCTGTGACCGCACCCCGCCTTGATCGTTGAAGTCCGGACGGGCCGGAACGGGCCGTGGTGACGGGCAGAGGAAACGTCTCCGCATGCCACCGCCGGCCCAGGGAAACCGCGCCGACAGTTCGGAGATGCCGTGGCACGCCGGGTACGCATGGGACGGATGAGAAGGACGAGAAGGCTCCTGGCCACGGTCACGGGGGCGGTGCTGGCCATGAGCCCGCTCGGCCCCGCCCCGGCGCACGCGATCGTCGGAGGGCAGGAGGCGAAGCCGCACCAGTACCCGTTCATGGCGGGGCTCGTGGACCTCGCCGAGCAGCGGGTGGTGTGCGGCGGGGCGCTCGTCACCGACCGGCACGTGCTCACCGCCGCCCACTGTCTGACCGGCTCCTACAGCGACCCCGCCCGGCTGGGCGTCCTCCTGGGCGACCACGACCTGACGACCGGGGACGACAGCCCGTACACCGTCCTGGCGACGCCGGAACGGTTCGTCGTGCACCCCGACTACGACCCGGAGACCCAGCGGAACGACATCGCGCTCGTCCGGCTGGCCGAACCGGTCGCGTACAACCGCGGCGTGAGCCCGGTCGGGCTGCCCGCCCCGTACTCCCACGGCACCTTCGACCACACGCAGGTCGAGGTCCCCGGCTGGGGCGCCACCTCGTTCGGCGGCCGGACCTCCGACGTCCTGCGCACGGTGGTCCTCGGCACGATGAGCAACCCGACGTGCGTGGACCGGGGCATGTCCCACGTCGCCTCGCCGCAGATCTGCACCTACGCCCCCGGGCGGGACACCTGCCTGTACGACTCCGGCGGCCCCCTCGTCCGCAAGGTCGGGCGGAAGCCGTACCTGGTCGGCCTGGTCTCCTACGGGAAGGGGTGCGCCACCGACACCCCGGCCGTGAACACCCGTGTCTGGTCCTACCTCAGCTGGATCGGGAGGACGACGGGGACGCGCCCCGCCGCTTCATGAGGGCGGTGTAGAGGAGCAGCGAGGCTGCCAGTCCCACGGCCCAGCCGTAGTCGGCGAGGGGCTTGAGGAAGGGGATGAGGCCGTCCTCGGGGAAGGGGCCGGTGCCCGGCGCCGAGTGGGAGCCGCCGACGGCGAGGACGCCGCCGACCGCGAACGCGAGGACGGCCGCCGGGTTCCAGCCGCCCCGGTACCAGTACGGCCCGTCCGCCCGGTACAGCCCTTCGAGGTCGAGTGCGGTGCGGCGGACGAGCCAGTAGTCGGCGATGAGGATGCCGGCGACGGTGCCGAGGAGGCCGCCGACCAGACCGAGCCAGGTGAAGATGTAGAGCTCGGGGGTGGCGGTGAGCTTCCACGGCATGATGACGACGCCGACGACCCCGGTGATCAGCGCGCCCGTGCGGAAGTTCACGAGCTTCGGCGCCAGGTTGGCGAGGTCGTACGCCGGGGAGACGACGTTCGCCGCGATGTTGACCGAGAGGGTCGCGACGAGGACGGTCACCAGGGCGAAGAGCAGGCCGAAGACGTTGTCGGCCTTGGCGGCGAGCTCCACCGGGTCCCAGACGGGTGCTCCGTACACGGCCTGCGAGCCGGAGGTGACGAGCACCGAGAGCAGCGCGAACAGGGTCATGGTGGTGGGCAGGCCGAGGGTCTGGCCCCACACCTGGGCCCGCTGCCCCGCGCCGAAGCGCGTGAAGTCGGGGATGTTGAGGCTGAGCGTCGCCCAGAAGGCGATCATGCCCATGAGGGCGGGGAAGAAGACCGGCCAGAAGTCCGCGCCCCAGCCGAGCCGGGAGGGCTGGTCGAGGAGGGGGCCGAGGCCGCCCGCCTTGACCGTGATCCAGACGAGGAGCGCGAGCGCGCCGACGATGACGAAGGGCGCGGCCCAGTTCTCGAAGCGGCGCAGGGCGTCCATGCCCCGGTAGATGATGGCGAGTTCGAGGGCCCAGAAGAGGACGAAGCAGAGCCAGAGGGTCCAGGGCTGGCCGCCGATCCTCGACGCCTCCGCCCAGCTGCCGCCGAAGACCTTGTCGAGGAGGATGAAGACGCCCTGTCCGCCGATCCAGGTCTGGATGCCGAACCACGCGCAGGCGACGCCGGCGCGGATGAGGGCGGGCAGGTTGGCGCCGCGCAGTCCGAAGGAGGCGCGGGCGAGGACCGGGAAGGGGATGCCGTACTTGGGTCCGGCGTGCCCCGTGAGGAGCATCGGAAGCAGCACGACGACGTTGGCGAGGGCGATGGTGAGGACGGCCTGCTTCCAGTCCATGCCGAGGGCGACGAGACCGGAGGCGAGCATCCAGGAGGGGATGTTGTGGGCCATGCCGACCCAGAGGGCGGCGAAGTTGTACGTGGTCCAGCGGCGCTCCGCGACGGGGACGGGGAGCAGGTCGTCGTTGACGAAGCGGGGGTCCGTGGGGGCCGTGCCGGGCGCGAGCTCGGCACGGCCGTCGGCTATGGCGGGGCTTCCGGAGGAGGCGGTGGCGGTCATGGCGGCGGAACCCTTCGTTCGGCGGGGACGGAACGAGGCCGTGCGGGGCGTGGGGGGTTCGGCGGCGCGGGGTCAGGGGCGGAGGACGGGGATGATCTCGCTGCCGTACGCGTCGATGGTCGCTTCCCGGTTGTCGTGCATGTTGTAGACGGCGAACTGGTCCACGCCCATGTCCCGGAGGCGGCGCAGCTTCTCGATGTGCGCCTCGGCGGGGCCGAGGAGGCAGAAGCGGTCGACGATCTCGTCCGGGACGAACGCGGTGTCGGGGTTGTCCGCGCGCCCGTGGTGGCTGTAGTCGTACCCCTGCCGGTCCTTGATGTACGCGGTGAGCGCCTCCGGCACCATCCCCGAGTGCTCGCCGTACTTCTCCACCAGGTCGGCCACGTGGTTGCCGACCATGCCGCCGAACCAGCGGCACTGCTCCCGGGCGTGCGCCAGGGCCTCGGGAGAGTCGTCGGCGGTGACGTACGCGGGCGCGGCGACGCAGATCGTGAGCGCGTCCGGGTCGCGGCCCGCCTCGGTGGCGGCCTGCCGGACGGCCTTGACCATCCACTCCGTGAGGAAGGGGTCGGCGAGCTGGAGGATGAAGCCGTCGGCCTTCTGCCCGGCGAGGGCGAGGGCCTTGGGGCCGTACGCCGCCATCCAGACGGGCAGCTTGCCGTCCTTGATCCAGGGGATCCGGATCGGGTTGCCGTCGACGAGCGCCTCGCGGCCCTCGGCGAGGTCGCGGATGACGTCGATGGCCTCGCCGAGCCGGGCGAGGGTGTTGGGCCTGCGGCCGGCGACGCGCATGGCGGAGTCGCCGCGGCCGATGCCGCAGACGGTCCGGTTGCCGTACATGTCGTTGAGGGTGGCGAAGGTGGAGGCGGTGACCTCCCAGGTGCGCGTGCCCGGGTTGGTGACCATGGGGCCCACGTGCAGTTTCGTGGTGTGTTCGAGGATGCGGCTGTAGATGACGAAGGGTTCCTGCCACAGCACGGCGGAGTCGAAGGTCCAGCCGTAGCGGAAGCCGTTCCGCTCCGCCCGGCGCATCAGCCCGACGACCTGCGAGGCGGGCGGGTCGGTCTGCAGGACGAGTCCGAAGTCCACGCGGGGACCTCCTGGTTCGGGGTTCAGTTCAGGTACTGGCAGGTGGAGCGGGGGGTGAAGGCGCCGTGTCCGGCGCGGCCGGTGAACTTCCGCTGGTCGATGACGAGTTCGCCGCGCGAGAGGACGGTCTCGACCTGTCCGGTGATCGCCTTCCCCTCGTACGCGGAGTAGTCGACGTTCATGTGGTGGGTGGCCGCGGAGAGGGTCTGGCGGGCGTTCGGGTCGTAGATGACGACGTCGGCGTCGGCGCCGGGCGCGATCGTGCCCTTCTGCGGGTAGAGGCCGAACATCCGGGCGGGTGTGGCGCAGGCGATCTCGATCCAGCGGCGCCGGGAGATGTGCCCTTCGACGACGGCCTGGTGGAGGAGGTCCATGCGGTTCTCCACGCCCGGCAGGCCGTTGGGGATCTTGGAGAAGTCCCCGCGGCCGAGGTCCTTCTGCCCCGTGAAGCAGAAGGGGCAGTGGTCGGTGGAGACCACCTGGAGGTCGTTGGTCCGCAGCCCGCGCCAGAGCGCGGCCTGGTGCTCCCGGGGGCGGAGCGGGGTGCTGCACACGTACTTGGCGCCCTCGAAGCCGGGCTCCGCGAGGTTGTCCGTGGAGAGGAAGAGGTACTGGGGACAGGTCTCGCCGAAGACGGGCAGCCCCTTGTCGCGGGCGGCGGCGATCTCGGCGACCGCCTCCTCGGCGGAGACGTGGACGACGTAGAGGGGCGCCCCGGCGACCCGGGCGAGCTGGATCGCGCGGTGGGTGGCCTCGGCCTCCAGGAGGACCTTGCGGACCTCCCCGTGGTAGCGGGGGTCGGTCTCGCCGCGGGCGAGCGCCTGCTCGACGAGGACGTCGATGGCGATGCCGTTCTCGGCGTGCATCATGATCAGTCCGCCGTTGTCGGCGGATCGCTGCATGGCGCGCAGGATCCGGCCGTCGTCCGAGTAGAAGACCCCCGGGTACGCCATGAAGAGCTTGAACGAGCTCACGCCCTCCTGGACGAGCCGGTCCATCTCCTTGAGCGTGTGCTCGTTCACGTCGGAGAGGATCATGTGGAAGCCGTAGTCGATCGCGCAGTTGCCGTCGGCCTTGGCGTACCAGGCGTCGAGTCCTTCCCGGAGGCTCTGGCCGACGGTCTGGACGGCGAAGTCGACGATCGTGGTGGTGCCGCCCCAGGCGGCGGCGCGGGTGCCGGTCTCGAAGGTGTCGGAAGCGGCGGTGCCGCCGAAGGGCAGCTCCATGTGGGTGTGGGCGTCGACGCCGCCGGGCAGCACGTAGCGGTCGGTGGCGTCGATGGTCCGGTCGGCGGTCCAGCCGGCGGCCGCGTCCGAGCCGTGGGCGGCGAGGGCGGCGATCCGGCCGTCCTCGATCAGCACGTCGGCGTGGATTTCGTCGGCGGCGGTGACGACGAGACCGCCCCGGATGAGGGTACGGGTGCTCACGGGACTCTCCTGCGCGAGTAAGGGTGAAGTACAGGGAGCGGATTGCGGGGAGCGGGCTACGCGGGCGTGGACTACAGGGCTCCGAGCGCACCTTCGAGGATCGCGGCGCCTTCCTCGGCCTCGGCGACGGTGAGCGAGAGCGGCGGCGCGACCCGCAGGGCGCTGGTGTTGTGTCCGCCGCCCTTGCCGATGAGCAGGCCGTTCTCCCGGGCCGACTCCAGGACGGCGGAGGCCGCGTCCGGGTCGGCGCGGTCGGTGCCCGGCTCAGTGAGTTCGATGCCGATCATGAGGCCCCGGCCCCGGACCTCCCGTACGGCGTCCACGCCCGCGGCGGCGGCCCGTAGGCGCTCGATGAGGAGGCCGCCGACGCGGCGGGCGTTGCCCTGGAGGTCGTGCTCCAGGAGGTAGGAGAGGTTGGCCAGGCCCGCGGCCATGGTGATCGGCGAACCGCCGAAGGTGGAGATGGAGTTGGCGTCGATGCAGTTCATGATCTCGGCGCGGGCCACGACCCCGCCCACGGACATGCCGTTCCCGATGCCCTTGGCAAAAGTAAGAATGTCGGGCGGCCCGGCCTGGCCGTGGGCCTGCCAGCCCCAGAAGTGGTCGCCGGTGCGGCCCCAGCCGGTCTGTACCTCGTCGGCGATCCAGAGGATGCCGTGCCGGTCGAGGACGCGCCGGAAGGCGGCGTACAGGCCGTCCGGCGGGGAGGTGAAGCCGCCGACGCCCTGGACGGGTTCGGCGATGAGGGCGGCGACGTCCCGGGTGTGGCCGAGGAGGTCTTCGAGGTCGGCGACGCAGGCGTCGACGAACCGCTCGTCCGTGTACTGGGCGTAGGGGCCGCGGTTGCGGACGCCGCCGTGCACGTACAGCGTCTGGAGCGGCGAGAGGCCGGTCGGCGACCAGGCGCGGTTGCCGGTGATGCCGACGGTGGAGAAGGAACGGCCGTGGTAGCTGTTGCGCATCGCCAGGATCTGGTTCGAGCGGCGGTACGCGGTGGCCAGGAGCAGGGCCGTGTCGTTGGCCTCGGTGCCGGAGGTGGTGAAGAAGACGCGGGCGTCGGGGATGCCGGAGAGGCCGGCGATCCGCTCGGCGAGCTCCACCATGGGCCGGTTGAGGTAGAGGGTCGAGGAGTGGACGATCCGCCCGGCCTGCTCGGCGACGGCCTTGGTGACCTCGGGCAGGGCGTGGGCGGTCATGGTGGTGAGGATGCCGCCGAAGAAGTCGAGGTACTTGCGCCCCTCGGCGTCCCAGACGTGGCGGCCCTCGCCGTGGGTGATCTCGATGGGGTCGCGGTAGTAGAGGGCGACCCAGTCGGGGATGACGGCCTTGTGCCGGTCGTAGAGGCTGCTCACGGACGCACCAGCCCGTCGTACGCGTCGGGGCGGCGGTCCCGGTAGAAGGCCCACTGCTGCCGCACCTGCTCGATGAGGCCGAAGTCGAGGTCCCGGACGACGAGTTCCTCGGTCTTGTCGGAGGCGACGTCGCCGACGAAGCGGCCGCGGGGGTCGACGAAGTAGCTCGTGCCGTAGAAGTCGTTGTCGCCGTACTCCTCGACGCCGACGCGGTTGATGGCGGCGACGAAGTACTCGTTGGCGACGGCCGCGGCGGGCTGTTCCAGCTGCCAGAGGTGGGAGGAGAGGCCGCGGTGGGTGGCCGAGGGGTTGTAGACCAGCTGGGCGCCGTTGAGCCCGAGTTGGCGCCAGCCCTCCGGGAAGTGCCGGTCGTAGCAGATGTAGACGCCGACCCTGCCGACGGCGGTGTCGAAGACCGGCCAGCCGGCATTGCCCGGGCGGAAGTAGTACTTCTCCCAGAAGCCCTTGACCTGCGGGATGTGGTGCTTGCGGTACTTGCCGAGGTAGGTGCCGTCGGCGTCGATGACGGCCGCGGTGTTGTAGTAGAAGCCCTCGCCCTCGATCTCGAAGACGGGGACGACGATCACCATCCCGGTCTCCCGGGCGAGGTCCCGCATCCGCTGGACGGTGGGGCCGTCGGGGACGGGCTCGGCCCAGCGGTAGTGCTCGGGCTCCTGGACCTGACAGAAGTAGGGGGCGTTGAACACCTCCTGGAACCCGATCACCTTGGCGCCCTGCCGGGCGGCCTCCCGGGCGTGCTCCTCATGTTTGGCGATCATGGATTCGGTGTCACCCGTCCAGGTCGCCTGGACGAGCGCGGCGCGTACGACGTCGGTCATGAGCTGCTCCTTCGGCACGGCGTCAGAGAGCCTCTACGCCCGTAGACGCGGGGCGTAGGAGGAGAACGTAAGCCCCGTCACACCCCGGAGCAAGACCACCGTCGTGAAGCGGCGGCGTCGATCATGTTTCATACCCGAGTGGTCCACGTCGGACACGTACCGACACGTACCCGCAAGTAACGACACGCGCCCGGGGGAGGGCTCCGCCGGCGGGGCTTCAGGCCCCCGCCAGGCCCGCCACGCGCAGGGCGTGGATCAGGTCGCGCTCCCGGGCGACGGAGACCGCGCGGGCCGCGTCCAGGAGCTGGGGGACGAGTCCGCGCGGGTCCGCGCCCGCGAGGCGGGCGGCGTCCTCGGGGGCCCGGACCCGGACGAAGGCGGTGAGCAGCGCGTGCGCCTCGCGGTGGTGGTGCTCCGCGCGCAGCGCGGCGCACGCCCCGGCGAGCTCCTCCACGGGGCGGGCCACGCCCTGGCGGAGGAGCTGGTCACAGTCGGCCGCCCGGCCCGCGTCGGCGAGGACTCCGGCGACGGCGGCGAGCCGGCCGGGCGGCAGCGAGGCCGCCTCCCAGAGCAGGGTGGACCAGTCGGCGCCGAAGCCGGCCCGGTGCAGCTCCACGGCGAGGGCGGGCAGCCGGTCCGGCGGGCCGTTGAGCGCCTCGCAGAGGAGGGCGTGCGCCTCGCCGCTGCGGCCCTGGGCGCGGAGCCGCTGGAGGGCGTAGACGGCATTGGCCGCGGCACGGGCGGCCTCCCCGGGGTCCGCCGTCGTCACCTCGGGGGCCGGGGCCGCCGCCCCGCTCGCCTCGCCACCACCGCCGAACCTGGCGCCCCGGGGCGCCGCTCCCCCGGTCGGCAGCGCGGGGACGGCCACGGCGGGCGTCCGCTCCTCGGCACTCTCGTCCAGCCAGGCGTACCGAGCGCCCCGGCGGCGCGGCTTCGCGGGCCGGGCGGGGGCGGGAGCCGGGGCCGGGGCCGGGGCGGGAGCGGGCGCGGGTGACGCGGCGGGGGCCGGCGCGGGTGACGCGGCGGGGGCCGGCGCGGGAGCGGGGTTCGAGGCCGCGGCATGCGCCCGGCCGGGGGCCGGGGCGGCGGTGGCGGCGTCGCGGGCGCCGGCCAGAGGCCACGCCGGGGCACGGCCCGAGGCGGGAGCCTGCGCCGGAGCAGGGGCTTTGGCCCACCTGGCGGCGCGCTCCGGTGCGGCCCTCGCGGCCTCCGCGGCCCCTTCGAGGCGGGCCAGGCGGGCCGTCAGTTCGGCGACGCGGGCGGCGGCCCGGGCCTGGTCGTCGCGGATCCAGGCGAGGTCGTTCTCCAGGGCGGCCGCCTCGGCCGCCCCCGCGGCGGCGCGGAGCCGCTCCCCCAGCTCGCGGGCGCGGGACTCCGCGTACCGCCGCTCCCGCTCCATGAGCCCCCGGCGTTCGGCGAGCGCGGCGGCCCCGCCGGGGCGCCGGTCGTGGGCGGTGGCAGCCGCCTCGTACAGCGTCCCGGCCCGCGCGGCGAGCGGTCCGCCGGCGGGCTCCCCGGCGTCCTGGAGCAGCGACTCGACGACGTCCCAGGGCAGGATCTCCGTACCGTCGAAGCAGGCGCGCAGGCCCTCCGGGTCGCGGTCGGCGAAGACGCCGTACCAGCCGGCGTCCGGCCGAAGGCGGGATGCGAGCTCCGTCAGCCAGTGCGCGAACGCCTGCACTTCCTCCGGAAGTTGATACACCGTCATGCGTTCAGCACCTGCCCCGCCGTCGACTGGAACCTTCCGGTCCGCGGGTATTGGACCGCAGTCGTGTTACGGGACGACTACGGTCCGTTTTCGTGCGGGTGCCTCACTCGGCGGATTCACCGAATCGCACGACGATTCCGGTGTGCGGGCGCTTGCCGAGGCGGACGATCATGGCCGGCACGTCGGTCAGCCAGTACTGCCAGGTGTACTTGCGCGAGAGCAGGCCCCGGATCCGGCGCAGCTCCTCGCCCTCGACCAGCCGGCCCTCGCCGGGGAAGCGCGTGGCGCCCTCGGCGACGTTGCCGCGCAGGTCGCAGACGGATACCTCGACCCGCGGGTCGTTCCGCAGCCGCTTGACCTTCCAGGAGTCGGCGCGGGTCCACGCGTACAGCTCGGCGCCCTCCACCGCGTACCAGACGGGCGTCGCGACGCCCGTGCCGTTCTTGCGGAAGGTGGTCAGGCTGACGTAGCGGCCGCGCCGCAGTTCCTCGGGAATCATGCCCGGAGCCTAGGCGAGGGCGGGCGTCAGGCGGGGGCCGGGTTGGCCGCGTGGGCGAGGATCCCCCGGCCGACGAAGAGGTCGTCGGTGCCGCTGGCCGCTGGCTCCGGGCGAGCTTCGCGGTCTGCGGGAGCTTCACGCCCATCCGGCCTTCGAGGTGGTTGAGGGCGACCTCCACGTCCGGGCCCATGGTCCGTTCGACCTTCCCGCCGCAGAGCCACTTCGGGGCGGCCTCGCCGAGCTGGTAGCGGGCGTGGAACTCCAGGGCGGCGCCCATCCGTTCGGCTTCCTCGCCGTAGAGGTCGAGGCCCTGGCGCCAGGCGGTCTCGGCGGTGTCTATGGTGCCGCCGGGCGCCGCCTTGGGCACGACGGACCGGGGCGGGTCGACGGTTCCGCCGGCCGTGTCGTCGGCCCCCGCAGGCCGTACCGAGGAGCAGCAGCGGGGCCAGGACGGCGGCGAGGAAGCGCTTCTGACGAAGGTGCACGCGTCCACGGTCGCCCCGGCCGCCGGAGCCCGCGTCCGGTACTACGCCACCGGGCCGGCCTGCTCGTACGAGGCGCGGGCCGCCGTGATGGCGGGAGCGTGGGCGCGGGCCCAGTCGCAGGCCGTGTCGAGCGGTCCGATGAGCGATCGCCCGAGGGGCGTGAGGGCGTACTCGACGCGGGGCGGGTTCTCGTCGTGGACGGTCCGGGTGACGAAGCCGTTGCGCTCCATGGAGCGGAGGGTCTCGGTGAGGACCTTGGGGGTGATCCAGTGCAGGGGCACGCGCAGTTCGGTGAAGCGGCGGGGCGTCCCGTCCTCCAGGCAGCGCAGCACCATGCCGGTCCATTTGTCGCCGACGCGGAAGGGCTGGGCGGGGCTGGTGGCGCAGTCGGGGTCGTCGAAGCGGGCGGCGTCCGACGGCGCGGCCGGGGAGGGCTGATCAGGCATGCGACCGACGCTAGCCCAGTACCGTTGAAGTAACCAGGGACCTCCGTTCTACCGTCCGGGCATGGACATCGAGAGCGGCAACCACAGTGACGGCAACAGCAACGACAACAGCACCGGGAACGGACTGCGCATCGCGGTCTTCGGCGCCGGCGGGCGCGTCGGCCGGGCGGCCGTGGCCGAGGCGGTGGCCCGGGGCCACCGGGTGACGGCAGTCGTCCGCGACCCGGCCGCGCATCGCGACCTGGAGGGCGCGGGAGTCACGCTCGTCCGGGGCGACGCGACGGACGCGAGCTCCGTGGCGGCGCTCGCGGCCGGCCACGACGCCGCGCTCCACGCGGCGGCCCGCCTGGACCTGCCGTCGGAGGAGTACTTCACGGCGGCGGCGAAGGCCCTCGTCACGGGCCTCGCGGAGGCGGGGGTGCGGCGACTCCTCACCCTCGGGATCGCGACGACGCTGGAGGCCGAGCCGGGGGTGCGACTCATGGACGCGCCGGAGTTCCCGGCGGCGTGGCGCGCCTTCGCGCAGGGCCACGTGGCCGAGTTCGAGCTGCTCACGGCCGAGGCGGGGCCGGAGCTCGACTGGCTGATGGTGGTGCCGCCGCTGGACCTGAACGCGGAGGCGGAGCGGACCGGCGACTACCGGACGGCCGTGGGCACGGTGGTCGAGGGGCCGGGCCGTATCGGGCACGCCGATCTGGCGCTCGCGCTCCTGGACGAGATCGAGCGCCCGCGCCACAGCCGGGTGCAGTTGGCCGTCTCCCTCTGAGGCCCGGAACCGGCCCCTGTCAGGCCGGGGCCGGGGCCGGGGCGCAGAGCACCACGAGTTCGTCCATGGACAGGTCGAGGACCCCGGCGAGGGCCGCGACGGTGAAGAAGGCGGGCGTCGGGGCCCGCCCGGTCTCGATCTTGCGGAGGGTCTCGGCGGACAGGCCGGCCGCGGCCGCGATCTCGACCATGGACCGCTCGCCGCGCGCCGAGCGCAGGAGGAGGCCCAGGCGCTCGCCGCGCTCGCGCTCTTCGGGGGTCAGGGGTGTGCGCACCATGCCGCCATTCTAATACCGGTATAGTAATTGGCATGGTGGAGATCAAGACGAACGAGTCCCTGGCGGCGATGCGCGAGGCCGGGCGGGTGGTGGCCCGGGCCCTCGCGGCCGTACGGGAGAAGGCGGCGCCCGGCGTCCCGCTGACCGAGCTCGACCGGGCCGCCCGCGCGGTCCTGGCGGAGGCGGACGCCGGTTCACCCTTCCTCGACTACCACCCGGACTGGGCGCCGGTGCCGTTCCCGGCGGTCGTGTGCCTCTCCGTGAACGACGCGATCGTGCACGGCATCCCCGACGACACGCGGCTGGCCGACGGCGACCTGGTGTCCGCGGACTGCGGCGCGCTGCTGGGCGGCTGGGCGGGCGACGCGGCCGTCAGCTTCACGGTCGGCCGGGCCCGGCCGGAGGACACGCGCCTGATCGCCGCGGCGGAGGACGCCCTGGCGGCGGGCATCGCGGCGGCCGTCGTCGGCAACCGCATCGGCGACATCGCGCACGCGATCGGCGGGGTCTGCCGCGGCGCGGGCTACGGCATCCCCGACGGCTTCGGCGGCCACGGCATCGGCCGCACCATGCACGAGGACCCGGGCGTCCCCAACGAGGGACGCCCTGGCCGGGGCATGAAGCTGCGGCACGGGATGGTGCTCGCGATCGAGCCGATGCTCATCGGCGGCGGCACGGACGACCACTACACGGCACGGGACGGCTGGACCATCCGTACGCTCGACGGCTCGCGCGCGTCCCACGCCGAGCACACGGTCGCGATCACGGACGACGGCCCGCGCGTGCTCACGGCCCTGTAGGGGGACCTGCCGATCAGGCCGCCGAGGCGCCCGCTACCGGCCCGCCGGCCGTACGACCATCGCCGAACCACCGCCCCTGCGGACCGTCTCCGCGGCGGCCACCCAGCGGCCGTCGGGCAGGCGCTGTACGCCCGTCGCCGCGCCGATCTCCGGGTTCTGCCGGAAGCCGTGCCCGATCCCCTCGAGCTCCGCCCTCAGCGGGCTGTTCCACAGGCCGGGTTCGAGTTCGGTGGTGGCCTGGTTGCGCTGGCTGGCGCGGGGCGCGGCGATCGCGTCGACGAGTGGCAGGCCCCGGTCGACGACCCCGGTGAGGGTCTGGAGGGCCGTCGTGATGATGGTCGCGCCGCCCGGCGAGCCGAGGGCGAGGACGGGCCGGTCGTGCCGGTCGAGGACGATCGTCGGGGAGATCGAGGAGCGGGGGCGCTTGCCGGGGCCGGGCAGGTTCGGGTCGTGCACGGCCGGGTTCGCGGGGGCGAAGGAGAAGTCGGTCAGCTCGTTGTTGAGCAGGAAGCCCCGGCCGGGCACGGTGATGCCGCTGCCGCCGGTGGACTCGATGGTCAGGGTGTAGGCGACGACGTTGCCCCACTTGTCGGCGGCCGTCAGATGAGTGGTGTTCTCGCCCTCGTACGTGGTCGGGGCGGCGATCCCGCCGCTCGCGCAGGCCGCCGGGTCGCGGGGGTCGCCCGGGGCGAGTGGGCTGGTCAGGACGGCGTCGTCGCGGATCAGGCAGGCGCGGGAGTCGGCGTACCGCTGGGAGAGCAGTTCGCGGGTCGGCACGGACTCGAACGCGGGGTCGCCGACCCAGCGGCCCCGGTCGGCGAAGGCGATCCGGCTGGCCTCGATGAACCGGTGCAGATAGCCGGCCGGGGTGGCGGCGGCGAGGTCGGTGCCCTCCAGGATGTTGAGCGCCTCGCCGACGCTCGTGCCGCCGGAGGAGGACGGGGCCATGCCGTAGACGTCGAGTCCGCGGTACGCGACCTTCGTCGGCCTGCGGGACTCGGTCCGGTACGCGGCGAGGTCACGCCCCGTCAGGTCGCCGGGGCGGACGGTCCGGGTGGCGCCCTCGCGGACGGGGGGCGTGCGGACGGTGTCGACGATGTCCCGGGCGAGCGGCCCCCGGTAGAGGGCGCCGACGCCCTCACGGCCGAGCGTCTCGTACGTACGGGCCAGGTCGGGGTTCTTGAAGACCGAGCCGACGACCGGCAGTTGACCTCCGGGCAGGAAGAGCGCGGAGGTGTCCGGGAAGTCGCGGAACCGGGCCTCGTTGGCGGCCGTCTGGGCCCGGAAGGTCGGGTCCACGGTGAAGCCCTCGCGGGCGAGCCGCTCGGCGGGTGCGAGGAGCGTGGCGAGGCGCTTGCTGCCCCAGGCGTCGAGGGCGGTCTTCCAGGTCGCCGGGGTGCCGGGGGTGCCGACGCCGAGGCCGCTGGTCATGCCCTCCTCGAAGGGGATCGGCTTGCCGTTCTCCACGAAGAGGTTCGCGTCGGCGGAGCGCGGTGCGGTCTCCCGGCCGTCGACGGTGTGGACCGTACGGCGCTTGGCGTCGTAGTACACGAAGTAGCCGCCGCCCCCGATCCCGGCGGAGTAGGGCTCGGTGACGCCGAGGGCCGCCGCGACGGCGACGGCCGCGTCCACGGCGTTGCCGCCCTTGCGGAGCACCTCGATGCCGGCGGCCGAGGCGTCGGCGTCGACGCTGGCGACCGCTCCGCCGTAGCCGACGGCGACGGGCTCCTTGACCGGTGCCGGCGGGGCTCCGGGAGGGGCCGCGGGCGGCGCGGCGGCGCCCATCGAGAGGACCGTCGCCGCTACAGCGAGAACGGAGACCTTCCGGGCGGCGGATCGACGCATGCGCAACCTCCACTCAACGACCGTCCGCGCAGCGTAACTTCCGCGCGCACCTCCCGTCAGGACCGCCTCGAACGAAGTCCGGATCGCCGCTACCATGCGCGCACATGGACGAAGACGTGCGCAACATCGTGCTCGGGGTCCTGGCCACCGGGGTCAGCGCCTCCTTCGGCTGGCTGGGCCGCACGTATCTGTGGCGGCGCAGGCTCCGCCGCAAGCAGGCGTTCTTCGGGCTGCCGGGGAACTCGGAGTGCCTGCTGGTGGTGAACAGGGAGTCCGGCGGGGAACGCTCGGTGCACCGGTTCGACGTGTTCGCGCTGCTCGAACTCTCCGCGCTCATCAAGGACTGCGGGGCGCAGGCCCGGATCCTCACCCATGACCAGGCCCACCAGGGGTTCGGGGACCGGACGGAGTTCTGCGTCGGCGGCCCCTACTCGAACCGGCGGATGGACGCCCATCTGGCCACGCTCCTGCCGGGCGTGGAGGTGAACGTCGAGGTGGAGCCGAGCCCCGTGCGCGGCATGTTCCGGATCGGCTCGGGGCGCTACCTCTCGGAGGTGGGCGTGTCCGAGTACGTGATCCTGGCCCGGCTCACGGCCGGCGAGGGCGGGCGGCCCGTCTTCCTCTTCTGTGGGCAGCGGGCCATCACCAACCAGGCGGCGACCCGCTATCTGGCACGCCACCACCGCTCGCTGGCGCGCCGCTACCGCTCGGGCTCCTTCGTGCTGCTCCTGAAGGTGATCAACTCGCAGGCCTACGGCCCCGATGTGGTGGAGCTGGTCGCCGATGTCACGCAACTGGCGCGGACGGCTCCCGCAGCCGAACCGGCAGCGACTTGACGCCGTTGATGAAGTTGGAGACGAGGCGGCGGGGCTGCCCCGCCAGGGTCAGCCCGTCGCAGGCCTCGCGCACCTCCTCGTACAGCACCCGGAGCTGAAGCCGGGCGAAGTGGGCGCCGAGGCAGACGTGCGGGCCGTCGCCGAAGGAGACGTGCGGGTTCGGGCGCCGGCCGAGGTCGAGGCGGTGGGGTGCGGCGAAGACGCGTACGTCGTGGTTGGCGGAGGCGTGGAAGACGACGACCTTGTCGCCGTCCCGGATCAGCTGACCGGCCAGCTCGGTGTCGTGTGTCGCCGTGCGCCGGAAGGAGAGCACGGGCGGGTGCACCCGCAGGAGTTCGTCGACGGCGGTCTCCATGGAGACCTTTCCGCTCCACAGCCCGGCTTGCTCTCCGGGGTGTTCGGCGAGGGCGAGGAGTCCGCCGGGGGCGGCGCTGCGTACGGTGTCGTTCCCGGCGACGGTCAGCAGGAAGAAGAACATCTCCAGTTCGGCGTCCGCGAGTTCGGAGGTGGCCAGCGAGGTCATCACGTCGTCGGCGGGGTGCGCGCGCTTGTACGCGGCGAGTTCCTGGGCGTATCCGAACATCTCGGCGAGCATCGCGGGCGAGCGGGGGTTGACCGGCCGCCCGTGGGCGTCGAGGACGGGTGGCTCGTCGGGGTCCTGGTAGGCGATGACCCGCTCGGTCCAGGCGTGCAGCAGTCCCCGGTCGCTCGCGGGCACGCCGAGCAGGTCGGTGAGGTTGAGCAGGGCGTAGTCGTCGGTGACGGTCCGGACGAGGTCGATCTCGCCGCCGTCCGCGGCCTCAACCGCGTCCGCGAGCAGGCCACGCGCCCGCTCCCGTGCGGTGGTGGCGAACCGCTCGATCCGCCCGGGGGTGAAGGCCCGGCTGACGAGCCGCCGCAACCTTCCGTGCTGGGGAGGGTCTTGATTGAGCATCATGCGCCGGATGAAGGGCAGATCGGCGGGGTCGGGGTCGCGGATCTGGGTGGCACCGAGACAGGACGAGTACGTGCCCGAGTCCTTCAGCACCCGGACGACATCGGCATGCCGGGTGACGGCCCAGAACCCGGAACCTGCGGGCCATCCCAGGATCTCGGGCTCCTCCTGCCAGGCGACGGGCGCGTGGTCGCGCAGGGCGCGGAAGCGGTCGTGCGGGATCCCGGCGGCGTAGATCCGCGGGTCGAACACATCGGGTAGGTCACCCGTGTCGCCCACCGTGCCTCCCGTCAGGGGTCAACCAGAGGTGAAGACGTTTCCATCATGACAGGTCAGAGGCGGTTGTCGTAGGACTGATCGCACAGTCGTGGAACCTTGCCCGCCCCGTTCCGCGACTCCCAGAATCACCGTCATGAATCACTCCGAGAACGTCGATCAGGATGCGGTGCTGCGGGCACGGACGATGCTGCTCGGATCGGGTCGACTGAGTCTGTCGCAGAAGGTCGAGGCGTACCGGGTGCTGGTGAAGGTGAGCCCGGCGGCCTATCTGCCGAAGCTGGTCAGCGCGCTCGTCTCGTACGGCTACGAGGTCGGGGATCGGGGCGGGCAGGAGCTTCGGCTCGCGCTGCACGCGGAGGCCGTGGACACCGGCCGACGCATCGACGCCCACGAACCGAAGCGGACCGAGGCGCTCTGCCGGGCCCTGAACGCGTACCAGCACACCCTGCTCACCGACGGCCGCCGGACCGAGGCGTTCGCGGTGTGCGAGGAGATGGCGGAGGTGGAAAGGCTGGGCTTCGAGCGTGGCCATACGGAGGGCCTCGCGAACACTCACGGGCGACTGGCGAAGGTACTCGCCGAGGAGGGGCGCCACGCGGAGGCGGCGTGGGCCTCCGCGACGGCAAAGTTCCGCCTTCAATCGTTACCCGCACGTAACTTACCGACCGGTTACCACGGGTACGGCCCGCCGGTTACCGTCGGGTCACTTTCACTGCCCCCCATTCACCGCCCCCCATCGGTGCCCCCAGTGAGGAGTGACCCGTGCGCACATCCCTGGCACTCGCCGTCTCGGCCGCTCTCGTGGCCGGGACGGCCCTCGGCCTGGCCCCCGCCGCCCAGGCCGTCGAGACCGGCCAGACCGGCATCCGCTTCGTCGACATCGCCGGGGAGGGCGGCACCGTCCTCAAGGCGAACGTCGTCACCCCCGCCGGCGCCGGCGCCTCGGCCCGACTCCCCCTGATCGTGCTGCCCACGAGCTGGGCCATGCCCCAGATCGAGTACCTCGCCCAGGCGCAGAAGCTCGCCGACTCCGGTTACATCGTGGTGAGTTACAACTCCCGCGGCTTCTGGCAGTCCGGCGGCGAGATCGAGACCGCGGGCCCGAAGGACATCGCCGACGCCTCGAAGGTCATCGACTGGGCACTCGCCAACACGCCGGCCGACGCCGACCACGTGGGCATGGCGGGCGTCTCGTACGGCGCGGGGATCAGCCTGCTCGCCGCCGCGCACGACCCCCGGATCAAGGCCGTCGCCGCGCTCAGCGGCTGGGCCGACCTCATCGAATCGATCTACAGCGGCCGCACCCAGCACCTCCAGGCCGCCGCCCTGCTCGGCGGCGCCGGCTATCTCACCGGGCGCCCCGGCCCCGAACTCCAGGGAATCCTGAGCGACTTCCTCTCGTCGAACCTCGACAAGGAGGACGAGATGATCGCCTGGGGCCGTTTGCGGTCCCCGGTCACCTACCTGGACCGGATCAACGCCAACGGCGCCGCGATCATGATGGGCAACGCCTGGGGCGACACCATCTTCCCGCCGAACCAGTACGCGAGCTTCTACGAGAAGCTCACCGGCCCGAAGCGGCTGGAGTTCCGCCCCGGCGACCACGCCACCGCAGAGGCGACCGGCATCCTCGGACTCCCCAACGACACCTGGACCAACGCCCACCGCTGGTTCGACCGCCACCTCAAGGGTGTCGACAACGGCATCGACCGCGAGCAGCCCGTCCAGCTCAAGTCCCGCTCCGCCGACGGCTACGAGGGCTATCCCGACTGGAAGTCCGCCCACGCGAACCAGCGGAAGTTCGCCCTCGCGGACTCGGAGCACCTCTGGGCGAACGTCGACTCCGGCGCCAACGGCGGCATCACCCTGCTCACCAACCTTCTGGACCAGTTCCTGCGCACCCCGCCCACCGTCTCCGTCCCGCTGCTCAACCGCGCCTTCTCCGGCGTCTGGCAGTCCGAGCGGTACGACACCCCGCAGCGGGTGCGCGGCACGGCCGAGGTGCACACCACGGTCACCTCCACGAAGGAGAGCGGCACCTTCGTCGCGTACCTCTACGACGTGGGCCCGCTCGGCGTGGGCAAGCTGATCAGCAACGCCCCGTACACCTTCCACGGCAAGACGCCGGGGAAGCCGTTCGCCGTCGATCTGGAGCTGTTCTCCACGGCGTACGACGTACCGGCCGGACACCGGCTCGCCCTGGTCGTCGACACCGTCGACCCGCTCTACATCGAGCACAACCCGACCGGCGCGCAGCTGACCTTCTCCTCCCCTTCGGCCGACCCGTCGTACGTGTCGGTACCGCTGCGGGAGAAGTGATCACCGGCTGCTGCCGGGCGGGCAGGGCTTCACAGCAGCTACTGCGCTCCCGGCAGCAGCGTCCCGGGGTCGGCCGGCGCGACGTCCACGGCCTTCGTCTTCGGGTTGCGGCGCTCTCGGCGGGCCACCCAGGTGGCGAACCAGGAGAGCAGCATGCACATCCCGATGTAGATCGGTGAGATGACCAGCACGACGGGGATGAACGGCAGGTCGTAGTCGAGGTTCGACGCGATCAGCTTGCCCGCGTGCAGGAACTCCTCGTAGGTGATGAGGAAGCCGAGCGAGGTGTCCTTGAGGGCCACGACGAGCTGGCTGATGATGGCCGGCAGCATCGCCCGGACGGCCTGCGGTACGAGGACGGAGGTCATGACCTGCGTCTTGCGCATGCCGAGCGCGTACGCGGCCTCGCCCTGGCCGCGCGCGACGGAGTGGACACCGGTGCGGAAGACCTCGGCGAGCACCGAGCCGTTGTAGAGGGTCAGTCCGGCGACGAGCGCGGGCAGCGGCTGCACCTTCAGGGCCACGAAGATGAAGAAGATCATCACGAGGACGGGCATCGCGCGGAAGAACTCGACGAACAGGGTCGACGTCCACCGGAACACGCGGTGCTGGGAGAGTCGCCCGGCGGCGAGGACGCCACCGAGCGCGAGCGAGAGCACCGAGGCGTACGCGAAGGCCTTGAGGGTGTTGCCGAGGCCTTCGAGCAGCAGCTCCTGGATGCCCTCGTAGAGGAAGGGCGACCACTTGGTGGAGGTGAACTGCTCGGTGTCGAAGAGGAGATAGAGGAACCAGCCGGCCAGGGCGAGGATCAGGACGGTGGACGCGAGGCCGTAGAGGAGGTGACGCCGCCGGGCGTGCGGCCCGGGGATGTCGTAGAGGGCGGTGGACTCGGTCATCGGGCGACTCCCCAGCGCTTCTCCAGGACGTGGAAGAGGGCGCTGATGGTGAGGGTGATGATCAGGTATCCGACGGCGATCCAGACGAAGGTCCAGACGATGTTGTAGCCGAGTTCGCTCAACGTCTTGTAGGTGCCGAGGAGTTCGGTGACGCTGAAGGCACCGGCGATCGCCGAGTTCTTGGCGAGGGCGATCAGGGTGGAGCCGATGGGCGGGATGACCGTCCGGAAGGCCTGCGGCAGGACCACCGCCCCGAGCGTCTGCGTGAAGGTCATGCCCAGGCTGCGGGCCGCCTCACCCTGGCCGCGCGGCACGGTGTTGATGCCTGAGCGCAGGACCTCGCAGATGAAGGCGGAGGTGTAGCAGCCGAGCGCGAGGACCGCGAACACCTCGAAGGGCAGGACCAGTCCGAAGCGCGGCAGGCCCAGCATGACCGCGAAGAAGAGCAGGGTCAGCGGGGTGTTGCGCAGGACCGCGACCCAGACCGTGCCGAAGACCCGGAAGGAGCCCACGGGCGCGACCCGGAAGGAGGCCATGACGAAGCCCAGGACGAGGGCCAACGCCGAGGCGTAGACGGTCAGTTCGACGGTTCCGAGGAAACCCTCGCCGTAGAGCGCGAAGTTGTCGGTCAGGACGTCCATGTCGGGGGGCTCCTCCGGTCAGCTCGCCGGGTACCGGTCGATGGCGGGCGGCGTCGGGGCGGGGACCCCGGAGAGGCCGAGGGTGGCGTCGTAGGCCTTCTTCCAGTCGCCGTTCTTCTCGTGGGCGGCGATGGCGTCGTCGAGGGCGAAGCGCAGTGCGTTGTCGCCGCGCGGGACGCCGATGCCGTACGGCTCCTTGGAGAACGGCTTGCCGACGACCTTGAGTTCGTCGGGGACCTTGGCGGCGTACCCCATGAGGATGGTGTCGTCGGTGGTGACCGCGTCGACCTGGTAGGTCAGCAGGTTGTCCACGCAGACGGAGTACGTGTCGTAGGCGACGAGTTCGGCCTCCGGGTAGTCCTTCTCGATCCGCTGGTACGGGGTGGATCCGGCGGCCGAGCAGACCCGCTTGCCGGCCAGGTCCCGCGGTCCGGCGATGTCGTCCTCGTCGGTGCGGACGAGGAGGGACTGGCCCGCCTGGTAGTAGGGGCCGGCGAAGCCGACGAGCTTCTTGCGGTTGTCGTTGATGGTGTAGGTGCCGACGTAGTAGTCGATCTGGCCGTTCTGCAGGGCGGTCTCGCGGTTGGCCGAGGCGATCGTGCGGAACTCGATGCCGGCGGGTTCGAAGCCGAGGGAGGCCGCCATCATCTTGGCGATCTCGATGTCGAAGCCGGAGTAGCGGCCGGTGGCGGGGTCCTTCTCGCCCATGTAGGGCTGGTCCTCCTTGGCGCCGACGACGAGCCGGCCGCGCTTCTTCGCCCGGTTCCAGGTGCCCGAATCGGGCAGGGTGAAATCCGACTGGACTTGGTAGACGGGGAGTTGGTCGGGCTGCGGGCCCTTGACGGGTGGGCTGCCCGACCGGCCGCAGCCGCCGAGCGCCGCCGTGGCGGCGAGCAGCAGGGCGAGCGCGGCCAGGGTCCGGTGCGTACGCTGCATCGTTGCCGCCCCGCTCAGTGCTTGAGGATCTTGGAGAGGAAGTCCTTGGCGCGCTCGCTGCGCGGACTCGTGAAGAACTCCTCCGGCGTGCGGTCCTCGACGATGCGTCCGTCGGCCATGAAGACGACGCGGTTGGCGGCGGAGCGGGCGAAGCCCATCTCGTGGGTGACGACGACCATCGTCATGCCGTCCCGGGCGAGTTGCTGCATGACCTCCAGGACCTCGTTGATCATCTCGGGGTCGAGCGCGGAGGTCGGCTCGTCGAAGAGGAGGGCCTTGGGGTCCATGGCGAGGGCGCGGGCGATCGCCACGCGCTGCTGCTGACCGCCGGAGAGCTGCGCCGGGTACTTCTCGGCGTGCGCCGCGAGGCCGACCCGTTCGAGGAGTTCGCGTGAACGCCGGTCGGCCTCCTCCTTCTTGCGCTTGCGGACCTTGATCTGCGCGAGGGAGACGTTGGCGAGGACGGTCTTGTGCGCGAAGAGGTTGAAGGACTGGAAGACCATGCCGACCTCGGCCCGCAGCCGGGCGAGCGCCTTGCCCTCGTCGGGGAGGGGCTGCCCGTCGATGACGATCTCGCCCGACTCGACGCGCTCCAGCCGGTTCATCGCCCGGCAGAGGGTGGACTTGCCGGAGCCGGAGGGACCGATGACGACGACCACCTCGCCGCGGCCGACCGTCAGGTCCACGTCCTGGAGGACGTGCAGCGCGCCGTAGTGCTTGTTGACGCCACGCAGTTCGATCAGCGGATCGACAACGGCCATACGCTGCCCTGCCCCATTTCTCAGCGGTGTCGAGGTCAGCGCAAACTATCCACCAAAAAAGGGACTTCACGGCCGACACGCATGAAAACGGAATAAGCCGTATTTACTGCAAAAGGGTGGTGCGGGCTGGGGTGGGAAGCGGGTCCGCTCAGTATTCGGCGGCCTCGGCGTACACCTGGTACAGCTCCGGCGCGCCGCGCATCGCCCAGTCGAGACCGGCCTCGACGACCTGGATCTCCCGGCCGGTGACGAGCCGCACCACGGGCCCGCCACCGGGCCACACCTGCCACCGGGCCCCGGGTACGTTGCGGACGATCACCGTGCCGAGGTAGAGGCCGGCGTCGTTGCCGAACCAGGGAAGCTCCTCGGGGTCGTCCCGCCAGCCGGGCGGCAACTGGTCCAGCTCCTGGAGAGAACGCGGGCTGCCGTCGAGCACCACCCCGGATTCCTCGACGCGGGCGCGGAGGAGCTCGCACTCGGAGAGCAGCTCGCCCACCCCTTCGGGGTCGCGGTCGAAGTCGACGGCCGACGGCTCGTCGGCCTCCTCGCTTCCGTGCCGCTTGCGCCAGTTGTCCAGAAACGGAATGTTCATCCGAACAGCGTCGCACCGCCACCTGCCGGTCGACCACCCGGCGCGCGGAGATCGTCAGCTCGCCGGGCCCCCGCTCACACGTCGAGGTCGACCACGACGGGTGCGTGGTCGGAGGCGCCCTTGCCCTTGCGCTCCTCGCGGTCCACGTAGCTGTCCGAGACCGCCTCGGCGAAGGGCTTGTTGCCGTAGACCAGGTCGATGCGCATGCCCTTGTTCTTCGGGAAGCGGAGCTGGCGGTAGTCCCAGTAGGTGTACGGGTGGTCGTACTTGAGGGGGCGCGGGACCACGTCGGTCAGACCTGCCTCGCGCAGGCCGGCGAGGGCGGCCCGCTCCGGCTCCGTGACGTGCGTGGCGCCCTCGAACGCGGCGATGTCCCAGACGTCCTCGTCGGCCGGGGCGATGTTGTAGTCGCCGAGGACGGCGAAGGGGCGCTCTCCGGCCGCGTCGTCCGCGACGGCCGCCTTGAGCGCGTCCAGCCAGCGCAGCTTGTACGCGTAGTGGTCGTGGATCACCTCGCGGCCGTTCGGCACGTAGACCGACCAGACCCGGACGGGGCCGCAGGTCGCGGAGATGGCCCGCGGCTCCTCCACGCCCTCGTACTCGGGGCCGCCGGGCAGACCCGTGACCACGTCCGCGAGGCCGACGCGGGAGACCAGGGCCACGCCGTTCCACCGTCCGGTGGCGTTGACCACCGACTCGTAGCCCAGCGCGCGCAGCTCCTCGGTGGGGAACTGCTCGGCGGTGCACTTGGTCTCCTGGATGCACAGCACGTCGGTGCCGGTGCTCTCCAGCCAGGCCAGGAGGCGGGGCAGCCGGGCGGTGATCGAGTTGACGTTCCAGGTGGCGATGCGCATGGACGCAAGCCTACTGGCGGGGTGTGACAGTCGGCGGATTCAGAGCTCGGTCGAGGCGCCGGGGGCGAGGCGGGAGTGGTCGGTGCCGCCGAGGGCGCCGATCTGCCGGTCGTAGATCGGCCGGGCGAGGTCGGTGAGGAGCGCGTCGTGGATGTCGTACGCCCGGCGGGGCTTCACCTCGCGGACGTAGTCGATGACCTCGGAGATCTTGTTCCAGGGGGCCATGACCGGCAGCAGCAGCGTGTCGACGGGGTGGTCCGGGACGGTGAGCGCGTCGCCGGGGTGGAAGACGGCGCCGTCGACGAGGAAGCCCACGTTGGTGATGCGCGGGATGTCGGGGTGGATCACCGCGTGCAGCTCGCCGTGGACCTGGACGTCGAACCCGGCGGCCGTGAAGGTGTCGCCGTGGCCGACGGTGTTCACCCGGCCGGGGAAGGCCGCCGAGAGCCGGTCGGCGACGCTCCGCAGCGTCCAGATCTCGGCGGCCGGATTGGCCTCCAGGGCGGCGCGCAGCCGGCTCTCGTCGAAGTGGTCCGGGTGCTCGTGGGTGACGAGCAGAGCGTCCGCCCCGAGGGCCGCGTCCTCCTCGGTGAAATTGCCCGGGTCGAGGACGAGCGTCCGCCCTTCCTTCTCCAGCCGGACGCAGGCGTGGGACTTCTTCGTCAGCTTCACGCGGTCAGGTTACGCGGGAGGCGTCGTCTCCTCCCGGATGACGCGGGTGACCACGCGCAGGGCGGACTCGGCGGCCGGCAGGCCGCAGTACACGCCGGTGTGGAGCACGATCTCGCGGAGCTCGTCGGGCGACAGGCCGTTGCGGAGGGCGGCCCGGGTGTGGTCGGCGAGCGCCTCGTGGTGGCCTCCGGCGATGAGGGCCGTGACGGTGACGACGCTGCGGGTGCGCCGGTCGAGGCCCTCACGGCTCCAGACCTCGCCCCAGGCGTACCGGGTGACGAGTTCCTGGAGGCCGCTGTCGGGATCGTCGGCGAGGGCCTGGTCCACATGGGCGTCGCCGAGGACCTCGCGGCGCAGTCCGAGGCCCGTCTCGTACGGGTCGGGCCGGCCGGGATCGGCGGGTTCGGCGTCCGGGGCCACGGGGGCGGGCTCGGCGGCGGGGACCGGGGCCGCGGGGAGCGGCGGCACGACCAGGATGCCGCCGGTCTCCTGGGCGGTGTCCGCGAAGTGCTCGGTGAGCAGGTCGGTGACGGCGGCGGGCTGCTCGACGGGCGCGAGGTGCGAGGCGCCGGGGACGACGGCGAGCCGGGCGTCGGCGATGCCGGCGACCAGGGTGCGGGCCTCGGCGGGGCCGGTCACCTGGTCCTCGGAGCCGACGAGGACGAGGACGGGGATGCCGATGCGGTCGAGTGCCTCGCGGACGTCGAAGACGGCGAGGGCCTCGCAGGCGGCGACGTAGCAGGCGGGGTCGGTCGTCCGGACCATCTGGACGGCCCAGTCGACGATGGCCGGCTGCGCGCCCGCGAAGAGCGGGGTGAACCACTGCTCGGGCGCGGTGCGGGCCATCGGTTCCAGACCGTTGGTCCGGACGATGACGCCGCGCTGCCGGAACTCGTCGGCGCTGCCGAACCGCGGCGAGGTGGCGACCAGCGCGAGCGAGGCGACCCGCTGCGGTGCGCGCAGCGCGAGGTCGAGGCCCACGGCGCCGCCGAGGGAGCAGCCCGCGTAGCCGAAGCGCTGGACGCCGATCGCGTCGAGCGTGGCGAGGAGCCGGTCGCCGAGCTCGGCGACGGAGGTGAAGGGCTCGGCCGGGGCGCCGCCGTGACCGGGAAGGTCGAAACGGACGACCCGCCACTCGCGCGTGAGCTCGGGTATCTGCCGGTCCCACATGTGCCAGGTGGTACCGAGGGACGGCCCCATGACCAGGACGGGAGCCTGTTCTGGCCCGTCAACGCGGTACTGCAGCGTATCGATCTTGGTCTCGCTCACCGGTTCACACCTTCATCTGTCACGACAGCCCCTATAGCGTCGGGTACGAGTGGGTGGTCCTGACCAGGTGGAACACCTCACGGGCAGCGTAACGTTTGAGGCATCGGACGATTTCACCTCGGGTCTTGCCCTGTTGGGTGCGGCGTTCGTAGTACTCCTGGGTGCGCGGTTCGAAGCGCAGGCGGGTCTGCACGATCCGGTGGAGGGCGGCGTTGGCCTGCCGGTCGCCGCCGCGGTTGAGGCGACGGCACTGCCTCGCGCCCGAGGATCGCTCGACGGGGCTGACCCCGCGGGCGAAGTATCCGGTGCCGGCCGGCCTCGAATACTCGACTCGCCCTGCGGCCGCTCCGCCATCATCCTCGTGCTCGTCGGACAGGTGGACGTCGTCACGGCGATGTTCATCTGGACGACTTCCAGACCGGCGCAGCAGGCGCGGGTCCAAGGCCACGTCAGCGCGAAGCCCCACCGGCCGGGAGCCGATTCAGGACGCGAATCGGCTGACGTCCGTGATCCGGCATGTGATCTCGGCCGTGATCTGGTCCAGGCCCTGGGCCGTCAACCTCGACTGCCGGCCAGGCGCGAGGCCGTTCGTCGTCGCATACGCCTCGCCCAGCCGCCTGTGAGACGCGTCGACGAACTCGACCTGCACGATGTAATTGCTGGCCCTACTCGACCTATTGGTGACCAGCAACTCCGCACTGGGCCACTTCGTGGCCGAATCCACCTCGCACGCCGTGATCTTCACATCTCCCCTCGGACCGCTCTCCTCCTGCGGCCGCTCCGAGGCCGACGTCTCTCGGTGCGGTCTTGCGCCGGGTGCGCTCCAGCAGGGAACGTCAGCTCCTCACATCAGTGGCCATGGCTCAGCCATGCCTGCCCGCTGCGGCGGTGTCGACAGCGCCGCACTACGCCAACCGCCACCGCGACCCACCCGGACGGCCACACACTCCAACGCACCCGCGTCCGCCATGACAGTCCGAGTGCTGCGGTGACACAGAACTCCTCGCCACCTGGCCGCCTCGGCCCGCGCTGCGTGGTGCGCTGCCGCCCGACCCACTGACCTGTCCGCAGTGTCCGCGGCCGCTCCCCCGACCCGACCGTTGTCCGTCACAGCGGCCAGGCGGGCCGGCCACCATTTACCCGATAGCACATTTTGGGCGATATGTGAAATTCTGGAATGGCGCACCAAGGGACAGCACCCGCGGCGGTGACCCTCGTACGCCCAGGTTCTGGCTGCCCGTGTGAGCTGTCAAAGAGTGGAGGATGCGATGTGGACCATCGTCATCATCGTGGCCGCCGTGGTCATCGTGGTCGCCATCGCGCTGACCATGCGGACCATGGCCCGGCGCCGGCACCTGCGGGATCAGTTCGGGCCCGAATACGAGCGCGCGGTCGAGGCGGGGCAGAGCCGTGGAGCAGCCGAGCGCGACCTCAAGGAGAGGGAGGAGCGGCATGAGGAGCTGGAGATCAGGCCGCTGCCCTCGACGGTCCGGGACCGGTATGCCCGGGACTGGGCCAGCGTTCAGGAGCATTTCGTCGACAGTCCCGACCAGGCTGTGGGTGAGGCGGACCGGCTCGTGACCACGCTCATGAGCGAGCGTGGCTACCCGACGGAGAACTACGAGCAACAGAAGCGGGACCTGTCGGTCGAGCACTCCCGAACCCTGGACCACTACCGCATCGCCCACGAGATCAACGGGCGTGCCGGCGGCAGGGACACCACGACAGAAGAACTGCGGGGTGCGATGGTCCACTACCGGGCGCTGTTCGACGAACTGCTGCAGGACGACACCGCTTCGCCGGATGAGGAACGCCGCTGAATGCCCAGCGGCCGGGATCTGATGTTCACCACCGCCATGAAGGTGAAGAGACATGCAGAGAGAATCACGACACGGGCGCGACGAGTACGCCGAGCCCGCCGAAGAGACACTGTCCACCGAGGACATCGCCAGGCCCCAGACGGAAACATCGCAACAGCCCCCGGACGATGACCCGTCAGCGGCCCCCGATGACGAGGGGGCAGCACTCAGGACCAGAGTCACGGGCGAGGCGGGAGACGAGCGGGACGCTGCGCCCGGTGAACGGGACGAGTCCGCGCGGCGGCCCGATGCTGCCCCGCTTCTCGGGGCACAGGAGGCAGAAGGGCTCCGTACCAGGTGGCAGGAGATCCAGCAGGGATTCGTCGATGACCCGAAGCGGTCTGTGCTTGCGGCAGACGGGCTCGTCGCCGAGGTGATGCAGCTGCTCGCCACCACATTCGCCGACCACAAGCTGGGACTCGAAAGCCAATGGCACCGCGGCGAGGAGGTCGCCACCGAGGACCTGCGCCTGGCCCTGCGCCAATACCGATCCTTCTTCGACCGCCTGCTCAGCACCTGACCTACGGGCCCGGATCCGCGACGAGTACCGTCCGACTGGGGGGCGCTTGTACGCAGAACACCGGCCGGTGGCTCCCTCGCGCGTAGAGCGGGCAGCCACCGGCCGGTATACGTACAGGGGCCGTCACATGGGGTCGACGTTCCCGCTGCCCCTGTCGTTCTCCCTCTTGCTCTGCTCCTCGAACCGGCGGGCCTTGTCCTTCAGTCGCTGACGCTCGGCCGGGTCAGTGGCACGCTCCGCGGCCTGCTCCATCTCCTGCGCCTTCTGACGCATCTGCTGGGCACGACTGCCGGACTCGCCTGCAACGCTCATGATCACTCCTGGGATCTGGGGGAGAGCGGATGCCACCAGCGAAACAGCGCCACCGTCCCCGCGCACCTCGAACGGTCACCCACCGCAATCGCCACAGCACAGGCCGTGCACCCCTTCGAACTCTCGCAGTCGAACTCCTGCACCACGCGGAGGCAGCGATCAACCGGGTCCTCCGACCGACCAGGACACAGCGGTCGCGGCGGTCGCGACGGCGACCGCCGCCAGACGCCGGTAGTCGATGGTGTCCGGGGTGTCGGTCGGGCGGTGGTAGTTGCGGTTCCGGAAGTTGGCCGTACTGGTCAGCATCAGGGCCGGAATTCCTGCGTTCCAGAAGGACGCGTGGTCGCTGCGGTCGAGCTGGATCAACGGTGGTACCCCGAGGCCGACGAGTGCGCCCAGCAGGCCGTCGGGACGCGGGTCGCGCAGTGTGACAGCGGGCAGTGAGGGCTCCGCGGCCTCGGCTGCCCGGCGCCACAGGGCGGCCGCCGCCTCCGACGAGCGCCGGTGGGCCACGAGGGTGAAGTCGCCTCGCCGCCCGGCCGAGCGGACCGCCGCGGCCGCCCGGGGGAAGGCCGCGCGAAAGCCGCCGGGCATCAGCTGGGTTCCGGGCTCGTTCGCGAAGAAGCCGACCGACTCCAGGCAGATCATGCCCGTGACCCGCCCGGCGTGGCGGAGCCGCCGGGCAGCGACCCGTGAACCGATCATCCCCAGCTCCTCCATGTCGAAGACCATGAGGGTGACCGCGGGCGGTCGCGGCAGCCCGCCGAGGAGCCGCGCGATCTCCAGCAGCGCGGCGACTCCGGAGGCGTTGTCATCGGCTCCGGGGCTGTCGGCGACGGTGTCCAGGTGCGCTCCGACGACCACCGTGGGGCGGGCGTCGCCTCCCGGCAGCCCGGCCAGGAGGTTCGCGCCGGTCAGCCGCCGGTGCAGACGGAGTTGGAACGCGAGCGCCCGATTGGTCTGGCGGTCGGTGCCGCCCAGGCGCCACCGTACGTCGAACGGCTGCCGCTCCGTCCACCAGCCCGCAACGGCCAGTTCACTCGTCACATGGGCCTCGGCGCGCAGCATGGCCTCGGGAGAACGGATCCGGCTGCGCGGGCGGTCTGCGAGGAGTTCCACGTCATGCCGCAGGCGCTGCGGGTCAGCCCGCCGGGCCAGTTCGCGTACGAGCGCGGGCACTTCGTGGCCGAGATCCATGACGGAGTCAGCTCCGAGCGGCCGGGGCCGGGACGGCCACGATCCGGTCGAGAGCCAGCGAACAGCCCGTGCCGCGGCAGCCGGGCTGCTCCGCCGGCAGCTTGCGGCCTTCGGTGCCGAGGCCGTCGACGGCCTCGCCGAGCGTGACCGGATCACCCATCGCGTAGATCGTACGAACGTACATGGCGCCCTTCCTCATGTGTAGGCCGGCGCCGGGGCGGGCGCACAGCCCTCACTCCATGCCATGACAGGGGCGGGTGGGAGGCAAGGCCGCCCGGGCGTTCGAGTGACCGTGCCCTCTCTGCACTTGGCCGACCGGCGATCCAGCGGCAGGAGGCGTCCCCGCACCTGGGAAGCGGTCGTGGGGCAGTCCAGCCTGACGGATCAGCGCAGGCTGGGGCGTCGGGAGTGGCGCAGACGCATGCCGTAGTAGACGATGTCCGCCGCGAGCAGGACGATGCCGATGATCAGCAGGTAGAGCAGCCCCTCAGCTGTATGGACTGTGTGGACGGTCGTGGAAGGGTCCTACGACCTGTGCCAGGTGCTCCCCAGAGAGGGCCCGATGACCAGGACCGGAGCGTCGTCTCGCCCGTCGACGCGGTCTTGCAGGGTGTTCGTCGGTGTCTCACTCACCCGCAAGACCCTCTCATCTCTCACGCCGGCCAATGTGACCGGGGGTACGGCTGCCCGGGTCCGACCAGGTGGAAGACGTCTCGCGCCGCGAGGCGTGTGTGGCTGTCGAGGGCGATGGCCACGGTCGTATTCCGCCCAAGACCGACCTCGGCCGGCTTCCTCCGGAGAAGCGTGACGCCCTTCTCGACCGTGACCGCCCCTGACTCGCTGCGGGCGAGGGAGGAAATCTCCGCAGTGCCCGTGCGTCGGGGTTCCCTCGGGGCGATTCCGGATATCCGGGGAAGCCCGCGCCGATCAAGAGACGTGCTGCCCATCGTCTACACGGTCGGTCCGTCCCCTTTCTCCGTAGGGTCATTTCTGCGGCGCGCTGTCCCCTCTGGGGCGCGGCCTGACATACGGCGAGTTGACGAGAGAGACCCGGCATTGCCGGAGAAGGCTCGTCGTATGTGTGGCATTTCGAGTTTCGACACATGGGTGACCTCGCCACGGCAGACGGCGATGTGCGGTCCAGAGGCGAATCAGTCGACCGGGTGATCGGTTTCTCCGGGTACCGGTGTACGGAAAGCGACTCATGAAGCAGGGGTTACGCAAGGCCGATATGCGTACGGCGAAGTCGGAATGACTTCCCGACGCGTCCTACCGAGCGCAGCACGATTTCCTATGCCCTCGATTCTCTCGTGCCGCGAGCTCTCCACGGAAAACACTCCGGGTGTGCGTCGCCGACGGTCCGGCACGCCTCGCCGACTGGTGCGGATTCCGGATTCGGATTCCGGGGAGGCGTGCCGGAGCGTCACCGTCGTCCGTCAGGGCCGCCGTACCGCGGCGATGGTCACCGCTCCGAGCACACAGGCGACAGCTGCCGCGACGTAGGCCAGGTGGTAACCCGTGAGCTGGTCGCCGCTGGTCGCCGCGATCAGGACCATGACCGCCACACCGACGCTGGCGCCGATCTGCTGTGCCACGACGTTCACCGCGCCGGCGACCGCGTGTCGCTCCGGCGGCACGCCGGTGAGCGCGGCGGAGGTCATCGAGGGGAAGTTCAACCCCTGGCCGATGCCGCTGATGACCAGGCCGGGAAGCACGTGCAGCACGTAACTGCCGTCCTGCGGCGTGCTCAGCCACAGCCCTGTTCCCACACCGATCAGGACCAACCCGACGGCCATCAACGTGCGCGGAGTGTGCCGGGCGAGCAGGCGCCCGGTGGCGAAGTTGGCGGTGAGGAACACGGCCGCGGACATCGGCACCAGGGCGAGACCGGACTCGAGCGGGGAGTAGTCCAGCATGCCCTGGAGATACAGCGGCGCGAAGAACAACAGCCCGACCGAGCCCATGTACTGGAGGAACGCCGCCAGGCTCGCGGCCCGTACCGACGCGATCCGGAAGAGGCCGAGAGGAAGGACGGGGTCGGCGGTGCGGTGCTCGCGGACCACGAAGAACACCAGGAACGCCACCGCGGCGGAGAGCGCGATCCAGGCCGGCGCACCACTGGTGCTCACGCCGACGATCAGCAGGGTGAGGCCGAGCGTGCCCGTGATCGCCCCGGGCAGGTCCAGGCTGCCGCCGCGCCCGACACCGTCGGGCAGCCCGGCGCGCGTCGCGGCCAGCACGACGAGACCCAGGAGCACCGAGAACCCCAGCACCGACCGCCAGCCGAAGAACTGGGTCAGTACGCCGCCCAGCAGCACCCCGCCGCTGAAGCTCGCGGCGCCGACCGCGGCGTACACGCTGAGTGCCCGGTTGCGCGCCGGTCCGGCCGGGAACACCTCGGTCAGCAGGGCCAGTGCGGCCGGCCCCGACAGGGCCGCGCCGATGCCCTGGGCCGCCCGCGCGCCGAGCAGCACCGCGGTGTCCGGCGCCACGGCCCCGACGAGCGCGGCCGCCGTGAACAGGGCGACCCCGAACTCGAACACGCGCCGGCGGCCGAACACATCGGCCAGGCGCCCGCCCACCAACAGGAAGCCGGCGAAGGTCACGGCGTAGGCGATCATGACCCACTGGAGCGTGGTGTCGTCCAGGCCGAAACGCGCTCCGACCGACGGAAGCGCGGCGTTGAGCACCCCGAGACCGCTCACGTCCAGCGCGAGTGCTCCGGCCAGTACGCCAAGTGCCAGGCCCGGCCTGTGCCGTGGCATCACCTCGGTACCGGTCATGCGTCACCCGCAACCGTGACAGGGGTGCGCGGGTGACGCCTGGATAAAGCAATGTCGACATCGGCCGAAAACCCTTGCCGCACGGTGGCAAGTTCCCTTCGGTGGTTCATGTATTTCATGCCGAGCATGCTTGCAAGGTCGTCCGTCCGCTGTCCAGTCCGCCTCGAATCCCAGGAACCTCCGAAGCACCCCACGGTGATTGAGCGAGTCGATCCGGTCAGTCGGGGCCCAAATCGCGCCAGCGCACCATCCGACCCGGGAAGCACCCTTGTCTCACCTTTCCCAGAGTGGCAGTCTGATGTTGGTCGTTCGGGGCAACTACTTCGTCATACGGGCCATGTCAGCCCGCTGGTTTCTAGACCTGGGATCGCCGTCGCAGAGCGACGCGACCAGGAGCGCGCGATGTACGCCGGCGGCTGGACCGCCGGGAAACGGTCCTGATGCGGACCCCGATCCGATGCAGCCAGGATGACTCGACGGGAGTCATTTCGAGACCGCAGGGCCCCGGCCGTGTCCACCGACACGGCCCGTACGTGCGCCGCAGCCCTCCCATCCTCCTGCCACGACACAGCTCTGTCGGCCCATACCACCCGCCCTGCTGAGGAGCCGTAATGCCCCAAGAGCGCGCAGAACGAGATCAGCATGCCTTAACAGAGTTTCTCCTTTCTCGCGTTGCCGATCTTATGGATCTTCCCAAGGACTCGGTGGACCGCTGGACACCGATGCACCGATACGGTCTCGATTCACTGAAATTCACCCATCTCGCCACCTCGTTATCCGAATTCGTCGGCTGGAAGGTGCCGGTCACCTGGATGTGGCAGTACCCCTCCGTCGACGAGCTGTGCCGGGCTCTCGTGAACGGCCCGCGGGCGGCGGAGCCCGCGCCGGGAGCCGAGCGCCGTACGGCCTCGGCCTCGGCCTCGCACGAGCCCATCGCGATCGTGGGCATCGGCTGCCGCTTCCCCGGCGGGCCCGACCCGTCCTCCTTCTGGAAGTTGCTGTCCGAGGGCCGTGACGCCGTCGGCCCGGTACCGGCCGCGCGCCGCGACCTGCTGCGCGGCTCGGCTCGCTGGGGCGGGTTCATCGACGGCATCGACCAGTTCGATCCGCTGTTCTTCGGCATCTCACCCCGCGAAGCCGTCCAGATGGACCCGCAGCAGCGCCTGATCCTGGAGCTCGCCTGGGAGGCGCTGGAGGACGCGGGCGTCGCGCCCGACAGCCTCGTCGGCACCGAGACCGGCGTGTTCATGGCCTCCTGCTGGGGCGACTACGCCGCGCTCGCGCACTACCGCGGGCCCGACGTCCAGATCACCCCGCACACCGCGACCGGCATGCACGACGGCATCATCGCCAACCGCGTCTCCTATGTACTCGGCCTCCAGGGCCCGAGCATGGCCATCGACGCCGCCTGCGCCGGGTCGCTGGTCTCGGTGCACGCGGGCTGTCAGTCGATCTGGATGGGCGAGAGCGAGCTGGTGCTCGCCGGTGGCGTGAACCTGAGCTTCGTCTCCGACTACTACACCGCCATGGACGCGATGGGCGCGCTCGCCCCGGACGGCCGCTGCAAGTCGTTCGACGCCCGGGCCGACGGCTACGTCCGCGGTGAGGGCGCCGGAGTCGTCGTGCTCGCCCCGCTGAGCGTGGCCCTCGAACGCGACCTGCCCGTGTACTGCGTGATCAAGGGCAGCTCCTCCCAGAACGACGGTCTGAGCAACGGCATGACCGCGCCGAACCCGCAGGCGCAGGAGCTGATGCTCCGCAACGCGTACCGGCGGGCCGGTATCGCGCCGTCCCTCGTGGACTACATCGAGTGCCACGGCTCCGCGACACCCCTCGGCGACCCCATCGAGGCCAACGCCATCGGCGCGGTCCTGGGCGGCGACCGCGCCGCGCCGCTGCGGCTCGGCTCGGTCAAGTCCAACGTCGGGCACCTGGAGGCGGCGGCCGGCATCGTCGGCCTGGTCAAGCTCGCGCTGTCGATCCGCAACCGCGTGCTGCCGCCCAGCCTGCACTACACCTCCCCGAACCCGCAGATCCTGTTCGACGAGTACAACCTCACCGTCCAGGACCGGCTCACGGCATGGCCCCGGCGGTCGGACGCGCGCCGCGGAGGCGTCAGCTCGTTCGGCTTCGGCGGCGCGATCTGTCACGTCGTCGTCGAGGAACTGCCGCAGCCCGAGGGCACGCTCCTCCTGCTGGCCGAGGACTCCCGGGAGGCGCTGGCCGAACGGGCCGCGGCGCTGCGCGACGAGGACGACCTGCGGGCGGTCTGCCGCCGGACTCCCGCCGACGGGACGTTCCGGCTCGCGGCCGCCGCCCGTGACATGACCGAGCTCAGGACGCAGCTGGACGCCTTCACCGCCGGCACGCCGGCCGACGGGCTGCACGTCGGGGAAGCGACCGGCCGCAGGCCCCGGGTGGCGTTCCTGTTCTCGGGCAACGGCTCGCAGTGGGTGGGCATGGGCCGGCAACTCCTCGCCGGGATGCCCGTGTTCCGGCGGTCGATGATGCGCTCCGACAAGCGGATGCGGGAGCTGCTCGGCTTCTCGCTCGTCGACCAGATGCTGGCGGCCGACGGCCGCATCGACGACATGGACGTCTTCCAGCCGCTGCTGTTCTCGATCCAGGTCGCCCTGGCCGACGCCTGGCGCTCCCTGGGGGTGGAGCCGGACGTCGTCGTGGGACAGAGCGTCGGCGAGTTCGCCGCCTCCCACATCGCCGGCGCGCTCGACTTCGAGGACGCCTCCCGGCTGGCCGCCGGCCACGGTCGGCTGCTCCAGCAGCTGGCCGTCGGGCGCGGCGACGGCATCGTGGTCACGACCGGTGCCGACGCCGTCAGGCCGTACCTGACCGGGCAGCTCACGATCGCCGGCTACAACGGCCTGAACTCGACGCTGGTCACCGGCACACCGGAGGAGATCGACGGACTCGTCCAGCGGCTGACCGAGGAGGGCGTCACGAGCCATCGGGTGCGGATGGGGCACGCACCGCACTCGCCGCTGGTCGACCACGTCCTCGCCCCGCTGAAGGTCGAACTCGACGGCATCAAGCCCCGGACCACCCGCGTCCCGATGGTCTCGACGGTCACCGGCGAACTCGTCGACGGTACGGAGCTCGGGCCGGACTACTGGGCGGACAACCTGCGCGGGGAGATCCGGGTGGTCGACGCCCTGACGACCCTGCGCGACCACGACGTCGACGCCGTGATCGAGGTCAGTCCGCATCCCGTCCTGCTCAAGTCCGTGGCCGAGATCCTGCCGGCGGCGACCACCCTGCCCTCGCTGCGGCGCGGCACCGACGAGGCCTGGACCCTGCTCGGCTCGCTCGGTGCGCTGCACGCCGCCGGCCACCCCGTCACGGCCGGCCCGTTCCTCGCGGGTGACCGGGGCCGACACGTCACACCGAGCCAGGGCGACGCCGCGCCCGACGAGCAGGTGCACCTCGTGCCCGTCACGGCGCGTACGGCGGACGCGCTGGCCGACACCTGCCGCGAGCTGTCCAACCACGTCGAACGCGACGCGGGCCTGCGGGTCTCCGACCTCGCGTACACGCTCGCGACCAGGCGTGCCCACCACAACCAGCGGATAGCGTTGTTCGCCCGCAACCGTCAGGACGTCCTGGACGGACTCGCCCGCGTCGCCGCCGGTCAGCCGCACCCGGATGTCGTCACGGGCACGGTCGCCGGCAACAGCGACCGGCGGGTGGCGCTGGTGTTCTCCGGCGGCGGGACGCAGTGGGTCGGCATGGGCCGGGAACTCCTGCGCTCGCACGCCGGCTTCCGTACGTGGATGAACGCCTGCGACGCCGCCGTGCGCGCGGCCGGCGGCTGCTCGGTGCTCGACCAGCTCGACGCCCCGGCCGACGAGGCCCGGTTCGAGGAGATGGACTTCCAGCAGCCCGTCCTGTTCGCCTTGCAGGTCTCGCTGGCGAAGGTCTGGCTCGGACTCGGCATCCAGCCGACCGCCGTCGTCGGACACAGCCTGGGCGAGGTCGCGGCCGCCTGTGTCGCCGGGTCGCTGTCGCTGGACGACGCAGCCCGTGTCGTGGTCGCCCGGTCGCACCTGCTCGAACGGAAGGCGGCCCCCGGGGCCATGATCTCGGTCGACCTGCCGGAGCAGGAGCTGCTGCCGAGGATCGCCCCGTACGCGGAGCACGTGGCCGTCGCCGTGGTGAACAGCCCCACCAGTGCGGCGGTGTCCGGCTCGCCCGAGGCCATCGGTGCCCTGGAGGCCGACCTGAAGCAGGCCGGCATCTCGACCAGGAGGATCCGGGTCGAGCGGCCCGTACACAGCCCCGGCATGGATCCGCTGATCCAGCCGCTGCGTGAACGCATCGACGGGATCAGCCCGTTGACGAACACGATCGAGTTCCGTTCCACGGCGCTGGCCGACACGGTGAACCCGGTCACGGACGTCGACTACTGGGTGCACAACCTGCGCAACCAGGTGCGGTTCGCCGAGACGATCGGTGCGCTGGTCGACGAGGGTGTCGGCACCTTCATCGAGATCGGGCCGCACGAGACGCTGCGCGGCGCGGTCGAGGAGATCGCGCTGACCCGTGGCGCCCGTGTGCACGCGATCAACTCGCTGCGGCGCGACGAGAGTGACGTCCGCTGTCTGCTGGCGGCCGCCGCGTCGCTGTACGTCCGGGGGCTGCCGCTGACCTTCGACTCGTTGTTCGCCGACGACGTCGAGGTCGTGGAAACCCCGCTCGTGCAATGGCAGAAGGACCGCTACTGGCTGGACACCACGCCGCTCCCCCGGGTCGCGTCGACACCGGCCGCCGAGACCGCGGCCGTGACCGAGTCCGTGGCCGTGGCCGTGGCCGGATCCGAGGCAGCGACCGGGTACGTGGCAGCGACCGGGTCCGCCGTCGGGTCCGTGGCGGACAGGCCGCTGAAGGACGTCGTCCTCGGCGAGCTCGCCGACGCGCTGGGTGTTCCCGCCGGAAAGCTCGACGCCAACGCCGAACTGCGGGACTTCGGCCTCGACTCGATGCTGGCGATCCGCCTCGTCAACCGCCTGCAGTCGCTGTTCGGGCATCGCGTGTCGCCGGTGGTGTTCCTGGACGGCCGGACCATATCCGAGGTCGTCGGCCATGTCGTCGAGACCATCGGGGGGACGACGGAGTCCCAACCGAGCGCGGTGGTCGCACCGGAGCCGACGCCCAAGGCCAAGACGAAGCCCAAGACCAAGCCCGAGCCCGAGCCGGCCCGGACGTTCCTCGACGACCTGTCCGAGGTGGACGCAGAGGAGCTGCTGGAGGAACTGACCGCACGCGGGTTCCTGGAGCCCACCGACGCACCGGCGGCGGAGCGGCTGCGCGCCGGCGGCCTCGGTCTCGAACTGGCACCGGCGTCCCACGGCCAGGCCTCACTGTGGTTCATGCAGCAGGTCTCACCGGACGCCGTGCCCTACAACTTCATGGTGGCGGCCCGGATCCGCGCCGAGGTCGACGAGAAGACGCTCGACCTCGCCGTACGGGCCGTGATGGAGCGGCATCCCGCGCTGCGCACGCTCTTCGTCGAGGCCGGCGGCCGACCGCACCAGGTCATCCTGGACGAACCGGTGTACGAGTTCCTCGTCGTGGACAGCACCGACTTGGACGACGAGCAGGCCCGCGAGGAACTCGCCGAGTACGGGCACGAGCCGCTGGACCTGGACAACGGCCCGCTGGTGCGGGTGGTCTTGATGACGCGCGGGCCCGCGGACCACTACCTGCTGGTGCTCGTGCACCACATCGCGTCGGACGCGGCCTCGGCGGACGTGATGATCCGTGAACTCCAGGAGTTCTACGAGGGCGCCGACCCCGCCGCCCGTGAACCGGTCGCTCCGTACACGGAGTTCGTCGCGTGGGAGCGGGAGTGGCTGACCGGCCCCGCGGCCGACGCGGCGCTGGACTGGTGGTCGGGGAAGCTGGCCGACCCGCCCGCCCACCTGGACCTGTCCACCAGGGAGCGACCCCCGGGCGTCACCTACGAAGGCCGCGACCTGACGCTCCGCTGGAGCGCCGAAGAGACGCGTCGGCTCCGGGAGTTCGCGGTACGCGAGGGGGTGTCGATCAGCACCGTCGTCCTGGCCGGCTTCTTCGCCACGCTCAACCGCGCGGCCGGGGTCGAGGACTCCGTCCTGGCCACCGCCGTCGCCCAACGCGCCGAACCCGGCTGGGAATCCGCGATCGGCTACTACCTCAACACGGTGCTGGTACGCGCCGAACCCTCCGGCGACCGCAGTTTCCGGGACCTGCTGGGCGAGGTCCACGCCTTCTCTCTCGGCTTGGTCGAGCACATGAACTACCCGCTCGACCTGCTGGCCTCGCACCTGAAGCCGCCCCGGGCCGAGGGCCGTTCCCCGTGGTTCGACGTGGTGGTGAACTGGCTGTCCTCCGACGCGTTCCCCCGGTCCGTGAAGCTCTTCCACGGCATCGGCGACACCATCGCGCCCGACGGCGCGCTCCCGCTCGAACCGCTCCAGGTGCGCAGGCACCTCGCCAAGTTCGACCTGGAGATCTCCATGGCCGACATCGACGGTGAGGTCGTCGGCCACATCCAGTACAAGCCCAGCTACCTAGAGAGGGAGACCGTGACGGCCCTGCTCGCGCTCTACCGCACCGTGCTCTTCGACTCCATGGCCCACCCCGACCTGGCCCTCCGGGACATCGCGCCGAGCGGCCTCCCCGAGGAGTCGGACCAGTGACCGATACCCTGCACTCCGAGTTCATCGAGCAAGCGGTCAAGAACCCCGGTGCCCCCGCGGTCTACGCCGACGCCGGCGTCCTGACCTACGGCGACCTGAACGAGCGGTCCCGGGGCCTGGCGGAACGGCTCGTCGCCGAGGGCGCCGGTCCCGGTGTCCCGGTCGGCATCTGTGTCGAGCGCACGCCCGACCTGCTCGTCGCCCTCCTGGCCGTCCTGCGCACCGGCTCCTGCTACGTACCCCTGGACCCGAAGTACCCGGCCGAGCGGCTGACCTTCATGGTCCGGGACAGCGGGACCCGGCTGCTGCTGACCACGCCCGCGTCCCGGGCCAACTGCCCGGCGGGCCCGACCGTGGTCGTCCTGGGCGAGACCGTGACGACCGAGCCCGGCGAGCAGCCCGTACCGGTCGTGCCCGGCGACACCGCGTACATCATCTACACCTCGGGATCCACCGGCGTACCGAAGGGCGTGGCCATCCACCACGGCGGCTGCGTCGCCATGCTGTCCGAGATGGACCGGATCTTCGACGGCCGCGACATGAGCGGCATCTCGGCGGCGAGCTCGGTCTGCTTCGACATGTCCGTGATGGAGATCTTCCCGGCGCTGTGCCGCGGCGGCGCCGTCGTCCTCGTGGAGAGCGCCGTCCACCTGCCGGACAGCCCGCACGCCGACAAGATCACCCACCTCAACGTCGTCCCGTCGGTGATGAACGGCCTGCTCGACGCCGGCGCCCTGCCGCCGAACGTCCGCACGGTCGTGTTCGGCGGCGAGCCCCTGCGGCGCAAGCTGGTGGACCGGGCGTACCGGGAGACCGCCGCCGACCGGGTCTACAACGCCTACGGCCCCACCGAGGCGACCGTCTTCAGTTCGCACAAGTGGGTGCCGGAGGACGAGACCGGCGAGCCGTCGATCGGCGCGCCGTCGGCCAGTGCCCGCGCCTACGTCCTCGACGAGAACCTGAAGCCGCTGCCGGCCGGCGTGCCGGGTGAGCTGTATGTCGGCGGCGTCGGCCTCGCCCACGGCTATGTGAACCGGCCGCGCACCACGGCCGAGCGGTTCGTGCCGGACCCGTTCCTGGACGGCGAACGCATGTACCGCACGGGGGACGTCGTCACGTTCACCGACGACGGCGAACTCCGGTTCGGCGGCCGCTCCGACCACCAGGTGAAGCTGCGCGGCTTCCGTATCGAGCTGGAGGAGGTCGAGGCGCGGCTGACCAGCTGCCCCGGGGTCCGGGAGGCCGCCGCCGTCGTACGGGGGAACAAGCTCATCGGCTACGTCGTGCCGGAGAGCGACTCCCGGGAGGGCGTCTGGCTCGACGCCGGACTCCAGACCGCCCTCACCGGCGAGCTGGCCGCCGAGCTGCCCGACTACATGGTGCCGGGGACCCTCGTGTTCCTGACGGCGCTCCCGCTGGCGCCGGGCGGAAAGCTCGACCGTGCGGCGCTGCCCGATCCGCCGGCCGCCGCTTCCGGTCCTCCCCTGAGGGCCGCCAGTACGCCGACGGAGGTGGCGCTGGCGGAGATCTGGGGCCAGTTGCTCGACCTCGAACCGGCGAACATCGACGTCCAGGCCGCCTTCTACGACCTCGGCGGGGACTCGCTGCTGCTCGTCCGGCTGGCCAGGCTGATGACCCGGCGGTTCGACCGCCGCGTCCGCGTGCCCGACCTCTTCAGCTTCCGTGACATCGCCTCCCTGGCCCGCTGGCTCGACACCGAGAGCGGCGCCACCCCCGAGGTGGTCGAGTCGGCCCGCCGGCGCGCCGGCGCCCGCCGCGCGGTGCTGCGCGGCCGCGCCGCCCCCACCGACAGCTGAGTCACGCGTCGCTCGCCACCCGCCACTCGCCTCAACGCAGGAGCGTTTCCATGACCGACAGCCCCGAGCAGGACTACGACCCGGGTGACGTGGCCGTCATCGGCATGTCCCTCCGGTCGCCCGGAGCCCGTACCAAGGAACAGTTCTGGGACAACCTCGTCCACGGCAGGGAGTCCGTGTCGTTCCTGGAGAAGGACGACATCCACGTCGACGAGACCCTGATCCACAGCCCGTTCTACGTGCGGGCCTGCGGCGTGCTCGACACGTACGACAAGTTCGATCCCTCGGTGTTCGGCATCAGCGACCGGATGGCGGCCGCGATGACCCCGGAGAACCGCCTGTTCCTGGAGAGCGCGTGGGAGACGCTCGAGGACGGCGGCTACGACCCGGACCGGGTCACGGCCGAGATAGGCATGTACGGCGCCAACAACCCGCAGACCGCCGCGCTCTACAGCTCGCCGCCGGACCGGGTGTCGGTCGGCCCCGAGGCGATCGAGGCGAGTCTGGCGTGGTCGCCGGACACCATGACGTCCAACGCCCTGTACTACATGGGGCTGACCGGTGAGGCCGTCACCGTCGCCGCCGTCTGCGCCGGCTTCCACTACGCGGTGCACCTGGCCTGTCAGTCGCTGCTGCTCGGCCAGACCGACATGGCGATCGCCGGTGGCGCGATGGTCCGGCTGCCGCACCCCCGTGGTCACCTGTGGGAGGAGAACCGCATCCTCTCCAAGGACGGCCACTGCCGCCCGTTCGACGCCAACGGCACCGGTACGGCCCTGTCCAGCGGTGTCGTCACCGTGCTGCTGAAGCCACTGGCCGAGGCCGTCGCCGACCGCGACCACATCTACGCCGTGGTCAAGGGCTCGGCCGTGAACAACAACGGTGTCAGCGCGATGGCCTACGGCCTGGCCCAGCCCGAGCGGCTGAGCGCGTGCATCGCCGCCGCCATGGAGGTCGGCGGCGTCGCCCCGGACACCGTGTCCCTGTACGAGGCCAACGGTCTCGGTCTGCCGATGACCGACGAGCTGGAGGTGCACGCGGCGAGCATGGCGTTCGGCAAGCAGACCGGCACCACCTCGATCGGCGGGGTCAAGGGCAACGTGGGCCACGGCGGCGTGGTGTCGGGCGGCTTCGGCGCGATGAAGGCCGCACTGGCGCTCTACCACAAGACGCTCGCGAAGACGATCAACCTGACCGAGGTCAACCAGGACCTCGACCTCCCCAGCACCCCGTTCGTGCCGCAGCTGGAGACGACGGACTGGGAGGCGGAGTCCGGCATCCGCCGTGCGGGCATCACCTCGATCGGCGGCGGTGGCTACAACGCGCACCTGGTGCTCGAGGAGCCCCCGACGGTCGCCGAGCGCACCCCCGAGGCCGACGGCAGGCCGCGACTGGCCACGCTGTCCGCCCTGGACGACGAAGCGCTGGCCCGTCAGCGCGCACGGCTGAGGGAGTGGCTGATCGCCCGCCCCGAGCTGCGTCTGGACGACATCTGCTTCAGTCTCAACCTGGGCCGCAAGGTGATGGACCGCCGGTGGGCGGCCGTGGTCCGCAGCCGTGCGGAGCTGATCGAGGCGCTGGCCGCCGACTCCCCCCGGGGCCCGGCCGTCACGACGAGTGCGGCGCCGCCGGTGGACGCGGACTCCTTCCGCCGCAACGACAACGGCATCGTGGAGCCCGGACGGGACGCGGAGGCCCTGGCCGATCTGGCCGCGGCCTGGGTGACCGGCGAGCGGGTGGACTTCGGCTCCCTGCACCTCGGGGAGACCAGCCACCGCGTGCCCCTGCCCACGTACCCCTTCACGCCGCGCCGCTTCTGGCGTACGGACTGGTGACCGTGAGCACGACGGCACTGGACACCGTGGACCTGGGCGACCCGGGCACCTTCGCGGACCACGACCTCGGCGCGTTCTGGCGCACCCTGCGGGACACCGCACCGGTGCACTGGAACCCGCCGGTCGGCGGCCGCAAGGGGTTCTGGGTGCTCTCCCGCTACGACGACATCATGGCCACCTACCGCGACGACGTGAACTTCACGTCCGAGCGCGGCAATGTGCTCGTCACGCTGCTGGAGGGCGGCGACGCCGGGGCCGGCCGGATGCTGGCCGTCACCGACGGGCACCGGCACCACGAGCTGCGCAAGATCCTTCAGCGGGTGCTCTCGCCGAGGGTGCTCGACGAGGTGGCACGGACGGTACGGGTCAACACCCGGCGGTGGATCCGCGAGGCGGTCGAGAGCGGCGGGTGCGACTTCGCCGAAGAGATCGCCGGCCGGATTCCGATGACGACGATCTCCAGCCTGCTCGGAGTCCCCGAGCAGGACCGGGAGTTCCTGCTCTCGCTGACCAAGGCCGCGCTGTCGACCGAGGACGAGGGCGCCGGCGAGGCCGACTCCGAGCTGGCCCGCAACGAGATCCTCATGTACTTCATGGACATCGTCGAGGAGCGGCGCGAGTCGCCGGGCGACGACGTGATCAGCATGCTGATCGGCAGCTCCATCGACGGTGTGCCGCTGTCCGACGAGGACGTCGTGCTCAACTGCTACAGCCTGATCATCGGGGGCGACGAGACCAGCCGGCTCACGATGATCGACTGCGTGCGCACGCTCGCGGACCGGCCCGAGCAGTGGCGGCGGCTCAAGCGCGGCGAGGTCGCGGTCGACACCGCCGTGGACGAGGTGCTGCGCTGGGCGTCGCCCACGATGCACTTCGGGCGCAGCGTCGTCCACGAGACCGAACTGCACGGCGTACGGCTGCGGCCGGGCGAGATCGTCACGCTCTGGCACGCCTCCGGCAACCGGGACGAACGGGTCTTCGCCTCGCCGGGGACGTTCGACCTCGGCCGCACGCCCAACAAGCACCTGGCCTTCGGCTACGGCCCGCACTTCTGTGTCGGCTCGTACCTGGCCAAGGTGGAGATCGCCGAACTCCTCATGGCGTTGCGGGACTTCACCACCGGATTCGAGCAGACCGGCGAGGCGCTGCCCATCCGGTCCAACTTCCTGACCGGGTTCTCCACCCTGCCGGTGCGGTTCCGCCCCGATCACTCCGGACTGAAAGAGGTCGACTGATGAACGGTAACCCCTTCGAAGGCGGCGACGCCGACTGGCTGGTCGTGGCGAACGACGGCGAGCAGTACGCGCTGTGGCGGCCGCACCTGGACGTGCCGAAGGGCTGGCGGATCGTCCACTCCGGCCCGGACCGCGACGGCGCCCTCGACTACGTCGAGCGGCACGCCACCGCGGCGCGGGAGCGCGCGTGAACATCTACCTGTCGGGACGAGGGGGATTCGCGGTCCAGGTCGCGGACGCGCTGCTGGACGAAGGGCACAAGATCGTCGGCGTGGCCGCCCCCCGGCTGCGCAAGGGGCAGTCCGACGAGAGCAACGCGATGTGCTGGGACCGCCTGCGGTCCTGGGGCTTCCCCAGGAACATCCCGTGGACGGACTCGGCCGAGCTCCGCGCGATGCACGTCCCGGACGGGGTGGACATCATCGTCGCCGCGCATTCGCACGCCTTCCTCGGCCGCCGTACGCGGGCCAGGGCCGGCGTCGCCACCATCGGCTACCACCCCAGCCTGCTGCCGTTGCACCGCGGCCGGGACGCCATCCGGTGGACGATCCGCGACGGGGACAAGGTGACGGGCGGGAGCGTCTACCACCTCACGGAGCGCACCGACGGCGGCCCGCTGGCCGCCCAGGAGCACCTGCTCGTGCCCCCGGGCTCGACCGCGCAGACCCTGTGGCGCGAGCATCTGGCGCCGCTCGGTGTGCGGTTGCTCCTGAAGGTGGTCGCCGACCTCGCCGCGGGCCGGCGGATCGAGGTCCCTCAGGACGAGAAGCTGGCGACCTGGGAACCGGCGATGGACACGCAGCCGCTGTTCAAGCCCGAACTCATCGCGCTGCCCGGATCAGTGGACGTCGACGGCAGCAAGTGGGCGCTTCACGCGAACTAGCCCCGCCGGTCGACCCGCAGGGAGCACCCGCCTGCGGGTCGACGTCGCGTCTCAGAGGGGAACGACCCACATCGGGTTGGAGTAGAACCACAGGTCCTGCCACGGATCGACATCGCCTCGTACGTCCATGGCAGGGCCGTGGGGATCGACGGCGGCACCCCGGAGGCCGGTGGCGCCGCGCTTGCCGTCGGTCCCGCGCAGCCGTACGTACACGGGCCGGTCCAGGCGGCCGAGATCGTACGTCAGCCGCACCGTACGCGCGGAGCTGTCCACCTCGAAGGACCGGACCACTCTGGTGCCGGGTGCGCAGAGGGCATCGGGATCGGCCGGAGCCCCGGTCACGTCGCCCTGGATGACGTCCACGCGGGCCAGACCGGGCACGGTCCCCGCCCAGTTGGCGGCAGTCGCCAACGCGACGTCGACGACGAGCTCGACCCCGTCGCCACGTCGCACGGTCAGCGTCTCGCCGAGGCCGGCCGTGCGGTCGTCCGCCCGGAGCCGCGCGTGCAGTCCGCTCAGCAGGCCGCCGTGGTCGACCCAGATCCGGCCGGCCCGGAGGCCGTCCATCACGGCCTGGTAGGAGAAGGCGTGCGCCCCGACGTGCGTACGGCTGTACTGGCCCGGCCAGTGGTCGCCGATCACCCGGTTCGGCTCTCCGCCGTAGACGGGATCGGCGTGGCGGCCGTCGCCGGCGAAGTCGCTGCCGGGACCCCGTACCGACGTGTCGCCGATGACGTCGTGCGCGTCGGAGTTCACGGTGATCCACCAGGGCCGGCCCTCGGCGAGCAGGCTGTCCCACAGCCCGCCCACGGTCGCGGTCATCCAGTCGAATCCGCCGAACGTCCGGTAACTCTCCGGCGGGTAGAGGGGAGAGGAGTCGGGTCCCGGAGTCGCGCTGTAGTGGCCGCGGTACGTACCGGGCCCGCGCGACGCCGGCAGCCCGGCGGCCTGATGGCCCGGCGCGCCCTCCATCCCCACGGCGATGCGCGGCTGGGCGTCGCGCCAGTTCCTGAGGTCGCGCGGAGCGTCGAGGCCCCGACGCGAGGGGTGGTTGGCGAGGAAGAGGGCGTCGTCGACGCGCCCGTCCGTCAACGCGTCCGCCAGGAAACCGAGTCCTGAGAGGGCGAGCGCCTTGTGGGCGTCGGTGACGGCGGTCGAACCCGTCACCCCACCGTCGTAGCGCGACTCGAACTCCTTGAGGACGGCGACCTCGTCGCGCCCTGGATGGACGAAGACCGTGGCGTGTTCCGCGGCCGGGACGTTCCACTCCAGGCCCTGGAAGACCAGGATGTCCGGATGGGTCCCGCGGGCCTGGAGAATGTCCGGATTCACCTTCTCCACACCGAGCTTGACGTGGGTGGTGCCGCCGTGGTCGGTGATGACGATCCAGCGCAGGCCGTGCGCCCGGGCCTGGCGTACCTGGTCGATGACCCGGTACTTCCCGTCGCCGCTGTACTGGGTGTGGACGTGATGGTCACCCGCCAGCCACATCTCGCATCCCCCTTGCCTCGGCATGGAGTCCCGAAGCATACCCAGGACCCTCGGAGGGGGTCAGGGGCTGGTGGTGGAGACCGCGTAGACGCGGGGGAACGCCGGGTCCGTGAGGTCGACCGTGATGTCGGTGGTCGGGCGCGGTTCCTCGCGCTTGACCGTGGTGCCCGCCCAGGCCATCCCCTCGGCGAAGGACCAGCCGGCGATCTCGGCGTCGCGGTCGCCGACGGTGATCCGCCCCGCGGTGAGCCGCGCACGGGAGGTGCCGGCGTCGGCGAGGAAGGCGTCGAGGCCGTAGGCGTCCGTCGTGAACTGGACGTAGAGCCTGCTGGTCTTCCAGTTGCTGGTCTCGTAGTACGCGACGTCCCAGGCGCCGCCGGGGATCGGGACCTCGAAGACCCGGCGCTTCATCTTGGAGGGCGGGTTGGTCTGGAGGCCGGCCGCGGAGGACTCGCGTTCCTTGTCGCGGCCGCTGTCGCGGCTCTGGCCCGCGGAGACGACGAGGTACCCGGCCGGGATGCCGACGAGCAGCACGATGATGACGGCCGTGAGCCAGCGGCGGCGGATCATGTGCCGGCGCTCCTCCGGCAGCTTTCCCTCGGGCGGATGGGGCGAGTGGGGCGGGCGGGACGGGTGGGGCAGGGTCATGAAGAGGGGTCCTCGGGAGTACGGGGAGCCCGGGCCGAGGTGCCGGTGCGCAGGGCCTGGGCGTACCGCTCGTAGCGTTCGTACCGCTCGACGCGGCGCCGGTTGGCGCGGCGGAAGCGGCGGGCGACGAGCCGGGCGAGGTCGGCCGCACCGACCATCCCGGCCTCGGGGCCGAGCTGGGCACGGGCGATGCGGGCCTCGGGGCGGTAGCCGCGGCCGGTGAGGTGGCGGCGGAAGGCGTCGCGGGCGGGGCCGATGAGGAGGTCGTCGGCGGCGGAGACGCCTCCGCCGATGACGAAGCAGGAGGGGTCGAGCGCGGCGGCGAGGTTGGCGATCCCGACGCCGAGCCACTGGCCGATGTCCTGGAACAGCTCGATGCTCATGGCGTCGCCCTCGCGGGCGAGCTCGGTGATGAGCGGTCCGGTGATGTCGGGGATGTTGCCCTTGACCCGCTCGATGATCTCGTACGCCACCGGGGAGTCGGCGGCGGCCAGCTCGCGGGCCTCGCGGACGAGGGCGTTGCCCGAGCTGTACTGCTCCCAGCAGCCACGGTTGCCGCAGGGGCAGCGGTGGCCGCCGGGGACGACCTGCATGTGCCCGAACTCGCCGGCGACGCCGTACTTGCCGCGCTTGACCTGGCCGTCCTCCAGGATCGCGCCGCCGATGCCCGTACCGAGGGTGATCATGACGAGGTGGTCCTCGCCGCGTCCGGCGCCGAAGCGCCATTCGGCCCAGGCGGCGGTGTTGGCGTCGTTGTCGACCATGACGGGGACGGCGAGCCGGCCCTGGAGGGCGTCCTTGAGGGGTTCGTTGCGCCAGGCGAGGTGCGGGGCGAAGAGGACCCGGGACCGGTCGGCGTCGACCCAGCCGGCCGCGCCGATGCCGACGGCGTGGACGTCGTGCCGGTCGGCGAGGTCGAGGACGAGCTCGACGATGGTGTCCTCGACGACCTTGGGGCTCTTGGACTTGTCCGGCGTCTCGGTGCGGAGCTTCTCCAGGATGTTGCCGTCCGCGTCGACGACACCGGCCATCACCTTCGTACCGCCGATGTCGATGCCGACGGTCGGCACCCGGGGCGCGGTCAGGTGGGAGCGCCGCTCCCGGGTCCCGACGGTCCGCAGCACGGTGCCCCGGGCCGATCCCCGGTGGGTGAGGTCGCGGTAGGTACTCATCGGATCCGATTCTGCCAGGTGGGAGGTGAAGGGGCCGTTACGCTCCGGACGGCCGCTCCAGTTCGTGGCGGAGGTCCTCCAGCTCGGTGCCGCCGGCCATCTGGCGGGTCAACTCGTCGAGCGTGACGGAGCTCTTGGTGTGGCGGGCGGCCATCACGCCCCGCTTGAGCAGGACGAACCGGTCGCCGACGAGGTAGGCGTGGTGGGGGTTGTGGGTGATGAGGACCACGCCGAGGCCCTGGTCACGGGCGGCGGCCACGTACTTCAGGACGACCCCGGACTGCTTGACGCCGAGCGCGGCGGTCGGCTCGTCGAGGACGAGGACCTTGGCGCCGAAGTGGACGGCGCGGGCGATGGCCACGCACTGGCGCTCGCCGCCGGAGAGGGTGCCGATGGGCTGGTCGACGTCGCGCAGGTCGATGCCCATGCGGAGCAGCGCCTCGCGGGTGGTGGTCCGCATGAGGTCGACGTCGAGCCGCTTGAAGGGGCCGGAGCCCTTGGTGGGCTCGGAGCCGAGGAAGAAGTTCCGCCAGACCGGCATGAGGGGGACGACGGCGAGGTCCTGGTAGACGGTGGCGATGCCCCGGTCGAGGGCGTCGCGCGGGTTGGCGAGGGTGACTTCCTCGCCCTCGATGCGGAAGGTGCCGGCGTCGTGCCGGTGGAGTCCGGCGACGATCTTGATGAGGGTCGACTTGCCGGCGCCGTTGTCGCCGAGGACGCAGGTGATCTCGCCCGCGTCCACCCTCAGGGAGACCCCTTCGAGGGCGCGGATGTTGCCGTAGTACTTGCTGACGTCGTCGAGCTCGACCAGCGCGGTGGCTTCCGTCGTCACTTGGTGGCCTCCACACGCTTGCGGATCCAGGCGTTCAGCAGGGTCGCCAGGAGGAGCATCGCTCCCAGGAAGAACTTGAACCAGTCGGGGTTCCACTCGGCGTACACGATGCCCTTGCTCGTCATGCCGAAGATGAGGGCGCCGACGGCCGAGCCGATGGCGGAGCCGTAGCCGCCGGTGATCAGGCAGCCGCCGATGACGGCCGCGATGATGTAGATCAGTTCGTTGCCGACGCCTTCGCCCGACTGGACGACGTCGAAGGAGAGGAGCAGGTGCTGGCCGGAGATCCAGGCGCAGAAGGCCACGCCCATGTAGAGGCCGATCTTCGTCCGGTAGACCGGGACGCCGACCGCGCGGGCGGCGTCGGCGCCGCCGCCGACGGCGAAGATCCAGTTGCCGAAGCGGGTGCGGAGCAGGATCCAGGTGGCGAGCGCCACGAGGCCGAGCCACCACAGGATGGTGACCTTGAGCTCGACGCCGCCGACGGTCACCTGGGAGGCGAAGAGCTTCCGGGCGGAGGGGAAGCCCTCCATGTCGGCGATGGTCTTGGTGGAGACGGTGCCGCTGATCAGCTTGGTGAGGCCGAGGTTCAGGCCGGTCAGCATGAGGAAGGTGCCGAGCGTGATGATGAAGCTGGGCAGCTTGGTGCGGGTCAGCATGAAGCCGTTGAAGGCGCCGATCGCGAGGGTGACGAGCAGCGAGACGCCGACGCCGACCCAGACGTTCGCCGTCAGCTGGTAGCTGACCATCGAGGAGACGAGCGCGGAACTCGTGACCATGACACCGGCGGAGAGGTCGAATTCGCCGCCGATCATCAGCATCGCGACGGGGACCGCCATGATGCCGATGGTGGAGGCCGCGTAGAGCACGGTGCCGAGGCTGGCGGGGCGCAGGAAGCTGTCGGCCGCGACGGAGAAGAAGACGAAGACGGCGATCGCGCCGACGACCGAGCCGAGCTCGGGCCGGGCGAGGAGCTTCTTCAGCGGGGTGGTGCGCAGGAGCCGTTCGTCGACGTGGTCGACGCCGTCGGACGGTGGGGCGGTGGAGCTCATCGGGTACCCCGCTCCGCGTACTGCTTGAGCGCGCCCGCCTGGTCCTTGGTGATGATCTGGGGGCCGGTGAGGACCGGCTTGCCGCCGCCGAGGACGTCGGCGTTGTAGCGGTACAGCCAGAGCAGGTCGACGGCCTCGTACCCCTGGAGGTAGGGCTGCTGGTCGACGGCGAAGCCGAGCGTGCCGTCCTGGAGGGCGGTCGCGACCTTGGCGTTCAGGTCGAAGGTGTCGATCTCGGCCTTGCTCCCGGCGCTCTTCGCGGCCTGGACGGCGGCGTCGGCGAAGGGGGCGCCGAGGGTGACGACGGCGTCGATGGCCTTGTCGGACTGGAGCTTGGCCTCGATGGAGGCCTTGACGTCGGGCATGTTCGTGCCGTCGACGTAGAGGTTCACGAGCTCACCGCCGAAGGTCTTCTTCGCTCCGGCGCAGCGCTGCTCGTGGCCGATGTTGCCCTGCTCGTGCAGGACGCAGAGGGCCTTCTTCTTCGCGCGCTGGTCGAGCTCGTCGCCGACGGCCTCGCCGGCCACGGCCTCGTCCTGGCCGATGTGGGTGAGGGCGCCGTAGGCCTTGGACTGCTCGGCGCCGGAGTTCACGGTGATCACCGGGATGCCGGCCTTGACGGCCTTCTCGACGGAGGCCTTCATCGCGTCGGGCTTGGCGAGGGTGACGATCAGGCCGTCGACGCCCTTGGCGACGTACGAGTCGATGAGCTGGGCCTGCTGCTGGGCCTCGTCGCTGTGGGCGTAGAGGAAGTTGATGTTGTCCTTGACGGCGGCCTGCTTGGCGCCGTTCTGGACGATGTCCCAGAAGGTGTCGCCGTCACCGGAGTGGGTCACCATGGCGAAGGTCCAGCGGGGGGTGTCGACGGCCGCCCTGCCCTGCGCCGCCGCGGCCTTGCGAGCGTCCTCCGCCCGCTTCCCACCGGTGCTGCTGCACCCCGCGAGCGCTCCTGTGAGCGCGAGCGCGAGCACGGCGCCGATGACGGCCCGCACCCCTCCTGTCCGAAGCCTGGTCACGAGGCCGTGCCCTCCTTTGTGTCCTTCTGCGTGCATTGCAGTATCGGTCATGCGGGTCGTGGCACTGGTCAGCGGGGGTCTGTGTGGTCAGGGACGGACCATCAGCTGGAGCTCGAAGGAGTAGCGCGCGGCCCGGTAGAGGTGCGAGCCGTACTCGACGGCGCGGCCCGTGTCGTCGTACGTGGTGCGTTCCATCGTGAGCAGCGGGGCGCCCTCCCGCTCGTCGAGGAGCGCGGCCTCCTCGGCGGTCGCGGCGCGGGCGCCGATGGACTGGCGGGCGCTGTGCAGGGTGAGCGCGGCGGAGCGGAGCATGCGGTAGAGGCCGGTGGTCTCCAGGCGCTCCGTGTCCGGCTCGTCCGGTGCGAGGAGTCCGGCGGGCAGGTGGTTGCGCAGGTACGCCATGGGCTCGCCGTACGCGGTGCGCAGCCGCTCCAGGTAGTGGACGTCGCTGCCCTCGGGTACGCCGAGGGCGGCCGCGACGGGTGCGGTGGCGGGTTCGAGGCGGTTGGTGAGGACGCGGGTGGCGGGGCGGCGGCCCGCGGCCTCCAGGTCGTCGTAGAGGCTGCTGAGCTCCAGCGGGCGCCGGACCCTGCTGTGCACGACCTGGGTGCCGACACCCCGGCGGCGGACCAGGAGGCCCTTGTCGACGAGGGACTGGATGGCCTGGCGGACGGTGGGGCGGGAGAGGCCGAGGCGGGTGGCGAGCTCGATCTCGTTGCCGAGGAGGGTGCCCGGGGGCAGCGTCCCGTTCTCCACCGCGCTCTCCAGCTGCCGGGCCAGCTGGAAGTAGAGCGGGACCGGGCTGGTGCGGTCCACGGAGAGCGGAGGCAGGGGGGAGCCGGACTGCTTGGACACGGGGGGAGCGTAACCGGGCGCGCTGATGACCGGAAGCCGGTGGCGAGAAGCGGATGACGGGACGTCGTGACGTCCGGTTGTCCTGACAAATCCTTGACACGGCGGTCGTACGGCTCCACGGTGGGGCCATGCGCATCGGACTCATCGGTACGGGACGGATCGGGAGCTTCCACGCGGGGGTGCTGGCCCGCCACCCGGAGGTCGAGTCGCTGGTCGTGGCGGACGCGGACGCGAGCCGGGCGGCCGGGGTCGCGGGGGCGCTCGGGGCGGAGGCGGCGCCCGATGTGGCGGCGCTGCTCGGGCACGCCGTGGACGCGGTGGTGATCGCCTCGGCGACGGCCGCGCACGCGGAGTTGATCGCCCGCGCGGCCGGCGCGGGGCTGCCGGTCTTCTGCGAGAAGCCGATCGCCCTGGACGTGCCCGGCACGCGGGCGGCGCTGCGGGCCGTGGCGGACGCGGGCACCGAACTCCAGCTCGGGTTCATGCGCCGCTTCGACGCGGGCTACCGGGCGGCGCGCGAGGCGGTGCGGTCGGGGCGGCTCGGTCGGCTGCACACCGTACGGGCGGCGACGTCCGACCCGGAGCCGCCGCCCGCGGCGTACCTGCCGCTCTCCGGTGGACTCTTCCGGGACTGTCTGGTGCACGACTTCGACATCGTGCGCTGGGTGACCGGTCGGGAGGTCGTGGAGGTGTACGCGACGGGCTCGGACGCGGGTCCCGCGATGTTCCGGGAGGCGGGGGACGTGGGCACGGCCGCCGCGCTCCTCACCCTGGACGACGGCACGCTGGTGACGGTGACCGGGACGCGGTGCAACGGCGCCGGGTACGACGTGCGGATGGAGCTGGCGGGCGACCGGGACCAGATCGCGGTGGGCCTGGACGACCGGACGCCGCTCACCTCGGTGGAGCCGCAGGGGCCGCCGGCGCCGGGGAAGCCCTGGCAGGGGTTCCTGGAGCGGTTCGCCCCCGCGTACGAGGCGGAGCTCGACGCCTTCCTGCGGCTGGTGCGCGGCGAGGCCGCCAATCCGTGCGACGGCGTCGAGGCCCTGGCGGCGCTCCGGATCGCCGAGGCGTGCGAGCGGTCGCGCGGGGAGCGGCGTCCGGTGCGGGTGGACACTCTCTGAGAGGTGTCCGTTCACCACCGGACCGGGAGGTGGCGGACTCCGCGGATGAGGAGGCCGGGCACCCACTCCCAGGGGTCGCCCTCGGGGTCCAGTGCGAGCCGGGGGAAGCGGTCCAGGAGGGTACGGAGGGCGATCCTGCCCTCCAGCCGGGCGAGCGGGGCGCCGAGGCAGTAGTGGATGCCGTGGCCGAAGGCGAGGTGGCCGCGGGTGTCGCGGCGGATGTCGAAGCGGTCGGGGTCGGGGAAGCGGGCCGGGTCGCGGTCGAGCGCGCCGATCCCCACGAGGACGCTCGCGCCTGCCGGGATCTCGGTGCCGCCGAGGGTGACGGGCTCCCGGGTGAAGCGGAAGGTGCTGGTCTCGACCGGTCCGTCGTACCGCAGGGACTCCTCGATCGCGCCGTCGAGGAGGCCGGGGTCGGCGCGGAGGGCGGCGAACTGCTCCGGGTGGGTGAGCAGGTTGCGGACGGTGTTGGCGATGAGGTTGACGGTGGTCTCGTGGCCGGCGATGAGCAACAGGTAGGCCATGGCGCGGAGTTCGGGACCGGAGAGCCGGTCGCCGTCTTCGGCGCGGGCGGCGATGAGGCCGGAGAGCAGGTCGTCGGCGGGGCCCGCGGCGCGCTTGTCCTCGATGAGCTCGTCGAGGTAGCCGCCGAAGCCTTGCATCGCGGTGAGGAGGGCGGTCTCGTCCCCGGGGGCGACGAGCTCGTTCGACCAGTGGCGGAAGGTGTCGCGGTCGGCGGCGGGGACGCCGAGGAGTTCGCAGATGACGGTCATCGGCAGCGGGAAGGCGTAGGCGTCGACGAGGTCGGCGCGGCCGGCCGGTTCCATCGCGTCGGCGAGTTCGCGGGTGAGCCGCTCGACGCGGGGACGCAGGTTCTCGGCCCGGCGGCCGGTGAACACGCCCGCGACGAGTCTGCGGAGCCGGGTGTGGTCGGGGGCGTCCGCCCCGAGGAGGTGGACGCCGATGACGTCCTCCTCCGGCGGCCGTACGCCGATGACGGACGGGGACTTGGCGAGCCGGGGGTCGGCGAGCGCGGCGCGCCCCTCCTCGTGGCCGACGACCAGCCAGAACTGGAAGCCGTCGGGCATGCGCACTTCGTGGACCGGGCCGGACGTGCGGAGCTTGGCGTAGTAGGGGTACGGGTTCGCGGTGAAGTCCGCGCCGTACTCCCCCAGTTCGATGACGGACATCCCGGCAGACTATCCGACTACTTCTCTCCGTCCAGGAGGCCCGCGTCGTGGACGAGGAGGGCGATCTGGACGCGGTTGTTGAGGCCGAGTTTGGCGAGCACGCGCGAGACATGGGTCTTGACCGTGGGGACGCTCATGTACAGCTCGGCGGCGATCTCCGCGTTGGAGCGACCCCGGCCGACGGCGACGGCGACTTCCCTTTCGCGTACGGCCAGTTCGGCGAGGCGCGCGGCGAGCGCGGCGCGCCGCGACTCCTCCCGACGGTGCGGCCGGTCCGCCTCCGCCGCGACATGGCTCATCAGCTGGCGGGTGACGGCCGGGGAGAGCACCGGGTCCCCGGCGGCGACCCGGCGGACGGCGGCGACGATCTCGGCGGGCGGGGTGTCCTTGAGGACGAAGCCGGCGGCGCCCGCCCGCAGGGCGCGCAGCACCTGCTCGTCGGCGTGGAAGGTGGTGAGGACGACGACCTCGGGGGCGCCGGGGAGCGCGCGGAGGCGTTCGGTGGCGGTGAGTCCGTCCACGTGGGGCATGCGGATGTCCATGAGGACGACGTCCGGGGCGAGCCGGTCGACGAGCTCGGGGACCTCGCGGCCGTCGGCGCCCTCGCCGACGATCTCCAGGTCCTCGGCGCCGCCGAGCATGAGGGTGAGGCCCGCGCGGACCAGGGGGTCGTCGTCGACGATGATCAGCCGGATGGTCATGCGGGCCACGGTAGCCAGGCGTGGAGGGCGAATCCGCCGTCGGGGTCCGGGCCGTGCTCCATCCGGCCCCCGGCGAGGCCGGCGCGCTCGGTGAGCCCGATGAGGCCCTGGCCCGAGCCGGGGACGGGCGGGACGGGGCCGGCGGGCGCGGGGTTGTGGACGGTGACGTCGAGGCCCTCGCCGGGGCGGCCGCTCACGGTGACGGTGACCTTGGTGCCGGGGGCGTGTTTGCGGGCGTTGGTCAGGCCTTCCTGGGCGATGCGGTAGGCGGTGCGGCCGGTGGAGGCGGGGACGGTGGGCGCGCCCTCGGCGGTGTCGACGTCGAGTTCCAGGACGACGTCGGCGCCGGCCTCGCGGGACTCGGCGACGAGCGCGTCCAGGGTGGCGAGGGTCGGCTGGGGCCGGTCGCCGTCGCCGTTCTCCCCGGGCGTCCGCAGGACGCCGATGATCTCGCGCAGGTCCTGGAGCGCTTCGTGGGCGCTGTCGCGGATGACGCCGGCCGCGCGGGCGATCTGCTCGGGCGGGGCGTCGGGCCGGAACTCCAGGGCTCCGGCGTGCACGCTGAGCAGGGTCAGCCGGTGGGCGAGGACGTCGTGCATCTCGCGGGCGATGGCCTCCCGGGCGAGCCGCTGGGCCTGGGCGGCGCGGAGTTCGGCCTCGGCCTCGGCGCGCCGGGCCCGCTCGCGGAGGGCCTCGACGAGCTGGCGCCGGGAGCGGACGAGCATGCCCCAGGCGGTGACGAGCAGGATGAGGACGAAGCCGAGGACGATGGCGATCCCGGCATTGAGGGTGGGGTCGGGGCGGACGAAGACCTGGACGGTGGAGGCGGCGACGGCGAGGACGCCGATCCAGGCGACCTCGCGGAAGGGGCGGCGTACGGCGACGCTGAAGAGGCTCGCGAGGACGGCGCCGGCGGCGACCGGGGCGACGATGCTGACCAGGGAGAGGGTGACGGCCAGCCCGGCGGGCCACCGGCGGCGGAGCCAGATTGCGCAGCAGGCGGCGGCGCCGACGAGCTGGTCGAAGAGGATGACGGGCTCGCTGCTGTACTGCGCGCCGGCGTCGGCGGCGACGAGACCGACGAGGGCCGCGAGGAGGAAGAGCGAGGTGTCGACGACCCAGTCGCGGACGGTACGGCGGGGCCTGCCCGCGCCGCTCTCGCCCGGTTCGACCAGGTGGGAGGGGAGCAGCCAGCGCTGCCGTTCCGTACGGGTCATATCGGCAATGTACGCAGCCGGGGGCCCCGCGCGGGTGAGGGAAGGGCCAGGACGCTACCGAAGTCGCACGGGTCGATACTTCGGTAGCGGTGGACATGGACCTGAGTCGGACGCGGCGGGCCCGGCGCCTGGTCATGATCAAGTCATGAAGAAGTTTCTGGAGGGCGTCGGGTTCCTGCTGATCGTGTTCGGTGTCTGCGGGGTGATCCGCGAGCTGACGGACGGCTGGTTCAAACTGATGGGCCTGACCCGCTTCCTGACCGAGAACGTCTGGTTCATGGAGGGGCGGGAGCTGTTCGTCAACATCGTGATCGCCGTGCTCGGCCTGGTCCTCCTGATCGTGTCGGACCGGGTGCGGAAGTCCTGACCCTGGCGGGCACCTCGGGAGGGCGCCCCGGGCCATCAGACGCTCGCGGTGTCCGGCCGGGTCGTCTCGGCGTGCCGCACGGCCACCCGGTGGGTGGCGGAGCCGATGGCGGTGAGGACGGAGCCGGCCACGGCGAACGGCACGGAGGCGCCGAGGTAGCCGAGGAGCCTCGGCCAGTCACGCGCCTCCGCGCAGACCCGCGAGGTGTCGTGGAGGTCGTCGGCGATGATGCGGGCGCGGCAGGTCGTCGTGACGTAGTCGTGCTCCACCTCGTACGGGGTGAGGAGCAGGACCGCGAACCCGATCCAGAGCAGGCCGGCCACCGCGAGGAGGCCGAGACCCCAGCCCCGGGTGCGCCGGGCACGGGCGCGGAACGCGTCGTCGTAGGCAGGTGAACGCATGATCGGAGAACCTACCGGGCGTTCTCGTCGGCCGTGCGACGGCCCCAACTGGTGCCCGCCAGAACGAGGATCGCGCCCGCGAGGCCGAGGACTCCGGGGCGGTCGCCGGCGAGGGCGATGCCCGCGGCGGCGGCCCAGAGGGGCTCCGTACCGAGGAGGAGGCTGACCCGGGACGGGGAGCTGCGGCGGACGGCCCACATCTGCACGAAGAAGGCGAACAGCGTGCAGAAGACGGACAGGAAGAGCAGCCCGGCCCATTCGCGGGGACCGAAGTCGAGGGCCGTGGCCCAGGGCGAGGCGCCCGTGCCGGGGAAGGCCGCGATGACGGCGAAGACGGCGACGGCGGCGCCGAGCTGCACGGTGGTGAGGGAGAGCGAGTCGGCCGACCGGACCGCCTTGATCCGGGACATGGCCAGGACGTGGACGGTACGGGCGACGGCGGCGAGCAGCATGAGGAGGTCGCCGAGGGAGGGGGTGGTGAAGCCGCCGCCCTGGGTGAGCAGGACGACGCCCGCGACGGAGAGCGCGGCGGCGCCGAGGAAGGCGCGGGGTGGCCTGACCCGGGTGACTGCGGCCTCGGCGAGCGGGGTCAGGATCATGGTGAGGCTGATGATCAGGCCCGCGTTGGTGGCGGAGGTGTGGACGACGCCGTACGTCTCCAGGAGGAAGATCCCGCTGAGGATCAGCCCGAGGCCGGCGGCGCCGCGCCACTGGGGCGCGGTGAGCGCGCGCAGCTTGCGCCATCCGGCGACGACGAGGACGGGCAACACCACCGCGAAGCGCAGCACGAGGACCGCGATGACGGTGTGGGTGGTGGTGATGCCCTTGGCCGCGAGATAGCTGGCGCCCCAGACGACGGCGACGAGCAGGACGGGCAGATCGGTGAGCCAGGCCCGGCGCGGGGCGCAGAGGGACACGGGTGCGGCGATCGAAGACGAAACCGACATTGCGGGCCGTTTCTCCAACTCTTGTGGCGGGGTGGAGACTTCGGCGGCTCGCACGCGGAGCGATCACCGTACCCGGCGCGGCCGGTGGTGGCTACACCTTTCCGGGACTTTCCGCTGGTCAGTAGCTGCCGTAGGTGGGACGCCCGCCGAGCTCGTACGTGAGGATCGCGACGCCCGAGCCGGTGGTGCGCGCGTCGGTCTGCCGGAAGGCGGTGGGGCGCACCCCGTCGGCGAAGAGGCGGCGGCCGGTGCCGAGGATCACCGGGAAGACGAGCAGGCGGAGGGTGTCGATCAGGTCGTGGTCGAGGAGGGTCCGGGCGAGGCCGCCGCTGCCGTGCATCTGGATCTCGCCGTCGAGGCTCTCCTTGAGGTCGGCGACCTCCTTCGCGACGTCACCGCGGAGCAGGGTGGTCCCGGCCCAGTCGGCGGTGTCGAGGGTGGTGGTGGCGACGTACTTGGGGAGGGCGTTGAGCTTGCCGGCGATGGGGTCGTCGGGGTCGGTCTGCTTCGGCCAGTAGCCCGCGAAGATCTCGTACGTGCGACGCCCGAGGAGGAAGGCGGCGGGGCGGGTGAAGACCTCGTTCATGAACTGTCCGAAGTCCTCGTCGCCGTACGGCACGGACCAGCCGCCGTGCTCGAACCCGCCGCTGGGGTCCTCCTGCGGGCCGCCGGGCGCCTGGTGGACGCCGTCGAGGGTGAGGAACTGGGTAAGGCTGAGCGTGGCCATGGCGAGTGCCCTTTCTGGTCCTGTCCATCGTGTCTCAGAAGCTCGGACCGCACCGCTCGGCGGAACTCATCGGTGATCGGGTCGGCGTCCGATTCCCGCCAGCGTCCGACCGCCCCGCCGACTTTCATTGAACCCGCAACAACTAAGCACTTCTCACGGAGGTTTCGGGATGTCCACGATGAACGGCACGGCGGTTCTGGTGACGGGCGGCAGCCGCGGGATCGGCGCGGCCACGGCCGTCCGGCTGGCACGGGAGGGCGCGGATGTGGCCTTCACCTACGTACGGGACGAGGCGGCGGCCATGGAGGTCGCCGCGCGGATCGAGGCCGCGGGGCGCAAGGCACTGCCCCTGCGCGCGGACGCGGCCGACGCCGGGGACGCGGCGGGCGCGGTGGAGTGGGCGGCGGACGCCCTGGGCCGGCTCGACGTCCTCGTGAACAGTGTGGGCGTCGGGGTCCTCGGCCCGCTGGAGTCGCTGTCCCTGGCGGACGTGGACCGGGTCCTCGCGGTGAACGTCCGCGCGGCCTTCCTCGCCTCGCAGGCGGCGGCCGGGCGGCTGCCGGAGGGCGGGCGGATCGTCACGATCGGCACCTGCATGACGCAGCGGGTACCCGGCCCTGGCGGCACGCTGTACGCGACGAGCAAGGCGGCGCTGATCGGCCTGACGAAGGCGCTCGCCCGGGAGCTGGGCGGGCGCGGCATCACGGCCAACCTCGTCCACCCCGGTCCCATCGACACCGACATGAACCCGGCGGACGGGCCGTACGCGGAGGGCCAGGCGGCGATGACGGCGCTCGGCCGCTTCGGCACGGCGGACGAGGTGGCGGCGATGGTCGCCTTCCTCGCGGGCCCGGAGGGGCGGTACGTGACGGGGGCGGAGTTCGCGGTGGACGGCGGGCACGCGGCCTGACCGACGGGGGCACCGCGAGCAGGCGCCGTCACCGACGGGACCGGCGAGTGAGCCGAAGGGGCGCGCCGGGGGAACATCCCCGAGCGCGCGGAGCCCCCGACGAAGGAGGGGGCGAGCACGGTCGGGGCTGTGAGCCCGGCTGTAGCGCCCCGGAGGCGGACCGAGCCCAAAAAAAGGGGGGGTTGCGCGAGGGCGCACCGTGCTGTCGGTCGGTGCGCCCTCGCGGGCCGGGCGGGGTGTCGTACCCGCCCGGTTCAGAGGGAGGCCGGTCGGGCCGGCCCCCGGTTCTCGGGTGTCCTGCGGTCAGCCGCCCAGCTCCTGGTGGCGGGCGGTCAGCCGCGCCGCGCCGGCCTCCGTGAGGGAGCCGAAGAGGCGGAGGCGGGAGATGCCGCCGTCCGGGTAGATGTCGACGCGGATCCGGGATCCGACCGCCGGGGTGTCGAGGACGAACCGGTGGTTGGTGTCGGGCTGGAGGCGGGTCCGGGGCAGGATCTCGGCCCAGTCGTCGGAGCCTTCGGCCGCGACCGAGAGCGCGGCCCAGCCCGCGCTGTTGCCCTTGAGGTAGGCGGTGTCGATCTCGACGGCGCGGATCTCGGACTCGGCGACGAGCTGGTAGCGGATCCAGTCGTTGCCCTTGTCGCGGCGGCGGCGGGTCTCCCAGCCGTCGTCCATCTTGCGGGAGCGGCCCGGCTGGATGGTGTTGGTGGCCGGCGAGTAGAAGCGGTCGGAGGCGTCCTCGACCTGGCCGCCGTTCTCCAGGGCCGCGAGGTCGAAGGTGCCGAGGACGGCGAGCCAGCGCGGGTCGGGGGCGACCTCGCCGTAGACGCGGAGGCGGGCGATGCCGCCGTCGGGGTGCTGGTTGACGCGCAGGTGGGTGAAGCGCTGTTCGACGTCGACGGCGAAGCCGTTGGCGGCGTGGCCGCCGACGGCGGTGCGCGGGACGAGCGTCGTCCACTTCACGTCGTCGGCGAGGAGCTCCTCGGGCGAGGGCGAGCCGGCCACGGAGGTGGCCTCGACGGAGACGGCCTGCGGGTAGTTGCCGCGGAAGTGGGCGGTGTCGATGACGATGCCGCGGACGACGCCGGGGGCGCCGAGGCGTACGAGCGCCCAGTCGTGGTCGTCCTCGGTGGGGTGCGGCTGCTGGGCGGAGACGCCACGGCGGCGGCGGGTCTCCCAGCCGTCCATGATCTTGCCCTTGTGGCCGAAGTGCTCGGGGTCGAACTCGGCGGCCTCGGGCTTGAGCAGGTTCTCGCGCTCGGCGAAGAACTCGTCGTTGGCCGCGACGACGCCCGCGCCGAGGCGCCGGTCGGCGAGGTCGGCGTACTGGGTGAACGGGAAGTCGGCGGTGCGGTAGTCGGCGTACGGGTCGCCGCCGCCGTAGGGGCTGGCGTCACCGGTGAAGCCGGGTATGACGGACACGTCAGTTGTTCCTTTCGAGGAGGCGGCCGGAGGGCTCGGCGAGGGTGCCGTGGTCGACGATCCGCTCCCCGCGCAGCCAGGTGGAGGCGACGACGCCGCTCAGGGTCTTGCCCGCGTAGGCGGTGATGCGGTTGCGGTGCTGGAGTTCGGCCGGGTCGACGGTGAAGGTCGCGTCCGGGTCGATGACGGCGAAGTCGGCGTCACGGCCGGCCTCGATGGCGCCCTTCCGCGACAGGCCCGCGAGTCGCGCGGGGGCCTCGGACATCCAGCGGACCACGTCCTCCAGGGAGTGGCCGCGGCGCCGGGCCTCGGTCCAGATCGCGGGGAGGCCGAGCTGGAGGGAGGAGATGCCGCCCCAGGCGGAGGAGAAGTCGGGGGTCTTCAGGTCCGCGGTCGACGGCGAGTGGTCCGAGACGATGCAGTCGATGACGCCGTCGGCGAGCCCCTGCCACAGGGCGTCCTGGTTGGAGGCCTCGCGGATGGGCGGGCAGCACTTGAACTCGGTCGCGCCGTCGGGGATCTCCTCCGCGGTGAGCGTGAGGAAGTGCGGACACGACTCGACCGTGACCTTGACGCCGTCCGCCTTCGCGGCGGCGATCAGCGGCAGCGCGTCGGAGGAGGACAGGTGCAGGACGTGGACGCGGGCGTTCAGCCGTCGGGCCTGGTTGACCAGGTTCTCGATCGCCGTGTTCTCGGCGTCCCGGGGACGGGAGGCGAGGAAGTCCGCGTATTCGGCGGAGGACTTCTGCGGTGCGGCCGCGAGGTGGTGGGGGTCCTCGGCGTGCACGATCATCAGGCCGTCGAAGCCCGCGATCTCGGCGAGCGAGTTCGCCAGCTGCTCCTGGTCCAGCGACGGGAACTCGTCCACGCCGGACGGCGACAGGAAGCACTTGAATCCGTAGACCCCCGCGTCGTGCAGCGGGCGCAGGTCCTTGACGTTGTCGGGCAGCGCGCCGCCCCAGAAACCGACGTCGATGTGCGCCTTCGTGCGGGCGACGTCCTGCTTCACCCGCAGGTTCTCCACCGTCGTCGTCGGCGGGATGGAGTTCAGCGGCATGTCGAGCAGCGTGGTGATGCCACCGGCGGCCGCCGCGCGGGTGGCGGTCCAGAAGCCCTCCCACTCGGTGCGGCCCGGGTCGTTCACGTGCACGTGGGTGTCGACGAGGCCCGGCAGGACGACGTCGTCGCCGACGTCCTCCAGGCGGGCGCCGGCCGGTACCTCGGCGTCGTACGGCAGCACGGCAGCGATCGTCCCGCCGGAGACGGCGATCGACGCCGGGCGCGTCCCCTCGGGGGTGATGACGCGAGTCGAGCGCAGGACCAGGTTGACGTCCACCCATACCCCTTCTTCAAGCGATCCACTGAGGAACCGAGAAATTCAACGAACTGTTGAAGGAGTCTTCACTTCCGGACGACATGTCGTCAAGGGCACACTTCCAGCATCGGCCGTCGGCGAACCCGACTTAGATGTTTCCACAAAGTGGAATGGAAATTCCGTACAGTAGAACGTAGCTCCCCACATGTGAGGCGGAGCCGGACCGCGCCGAGCCCTCCCCGACACCCGGACAAACACCCCCTGACCGGCCCGTACGCCGGTACCGGGACCAGGTGTCCCGGCCGGTGGCCCGGTAGGCTGCTGACTTGCCCGCCTGCCTCGAAAGGACCGTTGACGTGCCGACGTCCAGCGCCAGCACCACCGACGCCGCCAAGCCCGCCGCCGCGAGCGGTGGCGTCCAGTCCCTTGAGCGTGCCTTCGACCTCCTTGAGCGGATGGCCGACGCCGGGGGCGAGGTCGGGCTGAGCGAGCTCTCCGCCAGCAGCGGACTGCCGCTCCCCACCATCCACCGCCTGATGCGCACCCTCGTCGCCTGCGGCTACGTGCGCCAGCAGCCCAACCGGCGGTACGCGCTCGGCCCCCGCCTCATCCGGCTCGGCGAGTCCTCCTCCCGCCTCCTCGGCACCTGGGCGCGCCCCTTCCTGGCGCGGCTCGTCGAGGAGACCGGCGAGACCGCCAACATGGCGCTGCTCGACGGGGACGAGATCGTGTACGTCGCCCAGGTGCCGTCCAAGCACTCGATGCGCATGTTCACCGAGGTCGGCCGGCGGGTCCTGCCGCACTCGACCGGCGTGGGCAAGGCGCTCCTCGCGCACACCCCGGCGGAGGAGGTGCGCGCGCTGCTCGCCCGTACCGGCATGCCGGCCGCCACCGAGAAGACCATCACCACGCCGGACGGCTTCCTCGACGCCCTCGAAGCGGTCCGCGCGACGGGGTACGCGGTCGACGACAACGAGCAGGAGATAGGGGTCCGCTGCCTCGCGGTGCCGGTCCCCGACTCCCCCACCGCCGCCGCGATCTCGATCTCGGGTCCGGCCGGCCGGGTCACCGAGGCGGCCACGGAGAAGATCGTCCCGATCCTCCAGCAGGTCGCCCGCGAACTGTCGGCGGCGCTCGCCAACACGACGGGCAACGGCCAGGGCTGAGCCCGGAGCCTGCCGTACCGCACACGCGGAAGGGCGCCCGGAACCTTCGCGGTTCCGGGCGCCCTTCCGTATGCGTCACACCCGCTCGGCCTCCGTCACCCGACCGTCCTGGACCGTCACCGTGCGGTCCGTGCGGGCCAGATGGGTGCTGTCGTGGGTCACGAGCACCGTCGCCGTGCCCCGCTCGGCCGTCAGGCCGGCCAGCAGGTCCATGACCGCCGCGCCCCGCTCGTGGTCCAGGGCGCTCGTCGGCTCGTCGACCAGGAGCACGGACGGCTCGTTCATCAGGGCCCGCGCGATGTTGATCCGCTGCCGCTGACCGCCCGACAACTGGTGCGGGCGGCGGTGCGCCTGGTCCGCGAGGCCCACCGCGTCGAGCAGGTCCATGGCCCGGCCCCGTACCGACGTCGGCGCGCGCCCCGACAGGTGCGCCATCACCTGGAGCTGTTCCGCCGCGCTCAGCGAGGCCAGCAGGTTGGGCTGCTGGAAGACGATCCCGATGTGCTCGCGCCGCAGCTCGGCGCGGGCGGCGGGGGTGAGCGGCCCCGTGTCCGTACCGGCGACGACGACCTGTCCCCGGTCCGGGGTCACCAGGGTCGCGGCCACGGCCAGCAGGCTGGACTTGCCGGAGCCGGAGGGGCCGACGACGGCCGTGAGGGTGCCCCCGGGGACGGTCAGGGAGACGGAGTCGAGGGCGGTGAGCCGGCCGTCTCCGTCGGGGTAGGTCAGGGTGACGGCGTCGAGGACGAGGCTCATCGGGCGCTCCCGAGGGCGGTGAGGGGGTCGACGGCGGTGATCCGCCGGATGGACAGGGCGGCGCCGAGCACCCCGAGCACGATGATCACGGCGGCGGGCCCGAGCACGGTGAGCGGTTCCAGGACGAAGGGCACGTTCCCGCCGCTGACGAGGGCGCCGATGCCGACCGCGAGGGCGGTGCCGAGCAAGGTGCCCGCGGTGAGCATGAGGACGGCCTGGCCGAGGGCGTCCTTGAGGAGGTACGGCGTGGAGGCGCCGAGCGCCTTGAGGACGGCGACGTCGCCGCTGCGCTGGATCGTCCAGACGGTGAAGAAGGCTCCTATGACGAGCGCGGAGATCGCGAAGAGGAAGCCGCGCATCAGCTGGAGCGAGCCGTTCTCGGCCTGGTAGGACCCTATGGCGGTGAGCGCGTCGTCAATGGTCCGCGCCTCGGTCCCGGCGGCCTTGTCGCCGGCCGCCCAGTCGACCCCGCTGCCGTCGTCACTGCCGCCGCCGCTCCCGCTGAGCGCGATGACGGTGGCCTGCTCCTGCGGGGTGGTGCCGCTGTGCCCGAGCTGCTGCCAGTCGTCGAGGGAGGTCCACACGACCGGGGTGTGGCTGTACGAGGCGTCGCCGGAGACGGCCGTGACGGTGGCCTCCAGGGGTCCGAGGCGCAGCGCGTCGCCGACGCCCACGCCCAGTTCCTCCGCCGCGGACTCGGAGAGGACCGCCTTGCCGGCACCGAGCCGGCCGCTCTCGGGCGCGAGACCCGTCCCCGGCTCCGTGCCGAAGGCGGAGACGGCGGCGGTACGGTCCCCGGCGGCGGCGTTGAGCGTACGGATGCCGAGCGGCGCGGCCTCCGTCACGCCGGGCCGCTTCGCCCACCCGTCCCACTGCTCCTCCGTCACCGTCGAGCTGGTGAAGGAGACCGACTGCCCGGACGGCGGCGCCGCGAAGGCCAGCCGGTCGGCGGGCAGGCCGGTGATCGCGGAGATGTTCTCTCGCGCGAGCCCGGCGGTCAGCCCGGACAGCAGCCCCACGAGCAGGGTGATCAGGACGATCACGGAGCCCATGAGGGCGAACCGCCCCTTGGCGAATCTCAGGTCTCTCCATGCCACGAACATGGTGACCAGGGTGGTCCGAGGGGGGCGGTCCGGGCATCGCGCCACGGATGGCTCCGCAATCAAACTTTCGGTTGAGTCCGGATTGTCCGTTCCCCGTCCGCCCGCTGTCTACGCTGGAGGGGACATGGATCCCCTCATCTCCCTCCACCCCGCCCGGCGCCCCCTCACCCCCGCCCTGCGCGCGCTGCGCCTCTGCCTCCATCTGCTGATGGCGGGCCTGCTCGTCCTCGCGGCGGTACGGGCCGACTCGGCCGCCGGGACGGTGATGGCGGTGGTCGTGGGCGCGGTCTACGCGACCGGCTCGCTGCTGCCGTCCGTGGGCAGCTCGCAGCGGGCCGCCGCCCTCTGGCTGGGCGTCCTGGGCGCGTCCTGGCTGGCGCTGCTCTGGCTGACGCCCGACGCGCTCTGGGTGGCCTTCCCGCTCTACTTCCTCCAGCTGCATCTGCTGCCCACGCGCTGGTCGCTGCCGGCCGTCACGCTGACGGCGGGCGCGGCGATCCTCTCGTACGTGGGGCACGGCGCCCCGCTCAATCCCGGGGTCTTCATCGGGCCGCTGCTCGGCGGGGCGGTCGCGGTGGCGACGGTCCTCGGCTACCAGGCCCTGTACCGGGAGAGCGAGCGGCGGCGCCGGCTCATCGAGGAGCTGATCGAGACGCGGGCGGAGCTGGCGGCCGCGGAGCGGCACGCGGGGACGCTCGCCGAGCGCGAGCGGCTCGCGCGGGAGATCCACGACACGCTGGCACAGGGCCTGTCCTCGATCCAGCTGCTGCTGCGCGCCGCCGAGCGGGCGCTGCCGCCGGACTCCCCGGCCGCCGGTCACATCGACCGGGCGCGGCAGGCGGCGCAGGACAACCTGGCGGAGGCGCGGCGCTTCGTCAGGGCGCTGTCGCCGCCGGACCTGGAGCACGGCTCGCTGGCGGCGGCCCTGGAGCGACTGTGCGAGCCGGGTGCCGGTTCCGGTCCTGACGGGTCCTACGGCGCCTACGGAGCGGGGGCCGGGCCGCGGGTCCGGTTCTCGGTGAGCGGCACGCCGGCCGAGCTGCCCACCCCGTACGAGGTGGCGCTGCTGCGCATCGCGCAGTCCGCGCTCGCGAACACCGTGCGGCACGCCTCGGCCTCGCGGGCCGAGATCACGCTGTCGTTCATGGGGGCCTCGGTGACCCTGGACGTGGTCGACGACGGCAGGGGCTTTGCTCCGGGGTCCGTACGGCAGTCCTCGGAGGGCGGCTTCGGGCTTCCGGCGATGCGCTCGCGCGCCGAGTCGCTGGGCGGCACGTTCACCGTCGAGTCGGCGCCCGGCCAGGGCACGGCGGTGGCCGTGTCCCTCCCTCTCCCCGCTGGAGTCCCCGCATGACCGTCGACCCGGCCGGCACCCCGGCCATCAGGCTTCTCCTCGCCGACGACCACCCGGTGGTCCGGGCGGGCCTGCGCGCCGTTCTCGACACGGAGCCCGGCTTCACGGTGGTCGGCGAGGCCGCCACGGCCGAGCGGGCCGTGGAGCTGGCCGCCGCCGGGGGCGTGGACGTGGTCCTGATGGACCTGCAGTTCGGCTCCGGGATGCACGGTTCGGAGGCGACGGCAGCGATCACCGCGGCCCCCGGCGGGCCGAAGGTGCTGGTCCTGACGACGTACGACACGGACGCGGACATCCTGGCGGCGGTGGAGGCGGGCGCCTCCGGCTACCTCCTGAAGGACGCACCGCCGGAGGAACTCGCGGCGGCGGTACGGACGGCGGCGGCCGGGCAGTCGGCGCTCGCCCCGGCGGTGGCCCACCGGCTGATGGACCGGATGCGGACACCGGCGGAGGCCCTGACGAAACGGGAGCTGGAGGTGCTCCAGCTGGTGGGCGAGGGCCTGTCGAACCAGCAGATCAGCAAGGCGCTGTTCCTCAGCCAGGCGACGGTGAAGTCGCACCTCGTACACATCTTCGCGAAGCTGGGCGTGGACTCGCGGACGGCCGCGGTGGCGGCGGCGACGGCCCGACGGCTGATCAGGCGGTAGAACGGTCAGACGGGTAAGGCCATCAGAGTGCCAAGGCCGTCAGACGGATACCGCCAGCAGACGGATAGGGCCAGCAGACGGCTGAGGCCACGAGACGGGTAAGGCCACCAAGCGGTTGGGCCGCCAGACGGCAGGACCGTCAGACGGCAGGGCCCTCAGGCGGCAGGGCCGTCAGACAGCCGGGCCCTGCGGCGGCGTACCGAAGTGCTCGACCGCCCGGCGGACCGCGGCGAGCCCGTCGGCGAACGCGCTCACGGAGCCGATGGAGCCGGCGATCAGCAGCAGGGACCGGCGCAGCCGCCGTACTTCGGGGACGCCGCTGAGCACCATGGCGTCCAGCGCGGCGAGCTCGTCCTCGGCGATGCCCCGATCGGCGAACTCGACCCGGTGACCCGCCAGTTCCCGCCGGAGCCGGGACACGGCCGACCGCAGTTCGGTCACCCTGGGGTCCACGCCCTCGCCGGTCACTCGCCTCTGCCCCACGCTTCGCAACACGGTTCTCCCCCTCGCACGGCACTGTGCGCAGAACACTCCGAACACGCTACGCCGACCCGCCGGACGGCGGCCGGCGCCGGGAGTCGCGGGCCAGTTAACTCCTTCGCCACCCCACCGCGCCACCCTCCTCGGACGGAATTCAGGCGACCGTGTCATTCCGCGCCATGAGGTATGCAGTCCCCATGACGTCGACTGAAGATCGAACCCCGCTCGTCGCCGGACTGCTGCTCGCCGCGGGAGGCGGGCGGCGGCTCGGGGGGCGGCCCAAGGCCCTCCTGTCCCACCGGGGGCGCCCCCTCGTCGAGAACGCGGTGCGCGTGCTGCGCGAGGGCGGCTGCGAGGTCGTGCACGTCGTGCTCGGCGCGGCGGCCGGGACCGTACGGGAGCGGGCCGAGCTGCCCGGGTGCGTGCTCGTGGAGAACCCGGAATGGGCCGAGGGGATGGGCTCCTCCCTGCGCGCCGGGCTCGCGTCGCTCGCCGCGGATCCGCGTGGGGTGGACGCGGCGCTGGTGTTCCTGGTGGACCAGCCGGGGATCGGACCGGCGGCGGTGGCCCGGGTCCGTGCGGCGTACCGCTCGCGGGAGTCGCTCGCGGCGGCCTCGTACGACGGGGACCGGGGCCATCCGGTGCTGTTCGGCGCCGGGCACTGGGCAGGGATCGCCGAGGGGGCGGTCGGCGACCGGGGCGCACGGGACTATCTGGCGGCGCACGGGGATGCGATCACGCCGGTGGACTGTTCGGATGTGGCCGAGCCCTATGACATCGACACGGAGGCGGATCTGGCCCACCTGGAGTGAGCGGCGCGGCACGGACGTGGCACGGAGCGCCACGTTCTGTCGATCCGGAGAATCTCGACATCAACAAACCATTGAACTTCCACCATGAGGAAACTAGTATCCACTGTTCAGAAGCGCCTGCCAGTTCAGAGGGCGCTCGCGGTCGTATCTCGGCGCCTGCGGCACTCCGTGCCGTCCCGCGACGCCCGGCGGCCGCCTGGCACCGCCCGTGAAGTTCGCTGAAGGAAGTGACAGTTCATGTCCGCACCAGCGCCGTCCCCCCTGGCCGTCGTCGATGCCGAGCCCCTGCCGCGTCAGGAGGAAGTGCTCACCGAGGCCGCTCTGGCCTTCGTCGCCGAACTGCACAGGCGGTTCACTCCGCGCCGGGACGAGCTCCTCGCCCGCCGGGCGGAGCGTCGCGCCGAGATCGCCCGTACATCCACGCTGGACTTCCTCCCGGAGACCGCCGCGATCCGCGCCGACGACTCCTGGAAGGTCGCACCGGCCCCGGCGGCCCTGAACGACCGCCGTGTCGAGATCACCGGTCCGACCGACCGCAAGATGACGATCAACGCGCTCAACTCCGGCGCCCGCGTGTGGCTCGCCGACTTCGAGGACGCCTCCGCGCCGACCTGGGAGAACGTGGTCCTCGGCCAGGTCAACCTGATCGACGCGTACACCCGGAACATCGACTTCACGGACCCGCGTTCCGGCAAGTCGTACGCCCTCAAGCCCGCCGACGAGCTCGCGACGGTCGTCATGCGCCCGCGCGGCTGGCACCTGGAGGAGCGTCACCTGACGTTCGACGGACGCCCGGTGCCCGGCGCGCTCGTCGACTTCGGCCTGTACTTCTTCCACAACGCCCAGCGTCTGATCGACCTCGGCAAGGGCCCGTACTTCTACCTGCCGAAGACGGAGTCGCACCTGGAGGCCCGCCTCTGGAACGACATCTTCGTCTTCGCCCAGGACTACGTCGGCATCCCCCAGGGCACCGTCCGCGCCACGGTCCTCATCGAGACCATCACGGCCGCGTACGAGATGGAGGAGATCCTCTACGAGCTCCGCGACCACGCCGCCGGCCTGAACGCGGGCCGCTGGGACTACCTCTTCTCCATCGTCAAGAACTTCCGTGACGGCGGCGCCAAGTTCGTCCTCCCGGACCGCAACGCGGTCACGATGACGGCCCCGTTCATGCGCGCGTACACCGAACTCCTCGTCCGCACCTGCCACAAGCGCGGCGCGCACGCGATCGGCGGCATGGCGGCCTTCATCCCGTCCCGCAAGGACGCCGAGGTCAACAAGGTCGCCTTCGAGAAGGTCAAGGCCGACAAGGACCGCGAGGCCGGCGACGGCTTCGACGGCTCCTGGGTCGCGCACCCGGACCTGGTCCCGATCGCGATGGCCTCCTTCGACGCCGTGCTCGGCGAGAAGCCGAACCAGAAGGACCGGCTCCGCGAGGACGTCTCCGTGGCGCCCGGCGACCTGATCGCGATCGACTCGCTCGACGCGAAGCCCACCTACGACGGCCTGGTCAGCGCCGTCCAGGTCGGCGTCCGCTACATCGAGGCGTGGCTGCGCGGCCTCGGCGCCGTCGCCATCTTCAACCTGATGGAGGACGCGGCCACCGCGGAGATCTCGCGCTCGCAGATCTGGCAGTGGATCAACGCGGGCGTGGTCTTCGAGAACGGGCAGACGGCGACTCCGGAGCTGGCCCGCGAGGTCGCCGCCCAGGAGCTGGCCGCGATCCGCGCGGAGATCGGCGAGGAGGCCTTCGCGGCCGGCAAGTGGCAGCAGGCGCACGACCTGCTCCTGCACGTCTCCCTCGACGCGGACTACGCGGACTTCCTGACGCTCCCCGCCTACGAACAGCTGGTCGGCTGACCGCACAGCGGCCGAACAGCTCTCGGTAGAACACTCGAAATCAGGGCTCTGCCCCCGGTGTCCGCACAGACACCGGGGGCAGAGCCCTGTGCCGTTCCCCAGCCCCGCTCCCCGGCCCCGTTCCCTGGCTCCGTTCCCCGGCCCCGTTCCCCGGCCCCGTTCCCCGGCCCCGTTCCCTGGCTCCTCACAGGTGACGTGACGGAACCGAGATATGCAGCTACCTAGCGGTAACAAGCCACGACGTGCGAGATTCCGCCTGCCACCGGCCGGCGGCTGTCCCCCACGTCACTGCGCACCGCATACCGCAGGAGCACAGCCATGCCTTCTACCCCCCACCGTGCGCTGCGCGGATTCCTGGCTCTGTGTACCGCCGCCGGGCTCGCCTCCGTCGCCGCTCCCACCGTCGCCCACGCTTCCCCGGGCACCGGCCCCACCGCCGTCGTCGCCATGGGCGACAGCTACATCTCCGGCGAGGCCGGACGCTGGCTGGGCAACAGCCTGACCAACTCCGGCAGCCGCAACGGCACCGACCGGGCCTGGACGGGCAGCGCCTACGACCCGTCCCGGGTGTACGGCGCCACCGCGGGCGGCTGTCACCGCTCGGACACCGCCGAGGTGAAGAGCGCCGGCGCGATCGCCTCCTCCCTCGTCAACCTCGCCTGCTCCGGGGCGACCACGGAGAACGTCATCCGGGCCTCCCAGGGCGGCCAGGCCTACAAGGGCGAGGCCCCGCAGGCCGACCAGCTCGCGGCCGTGGCCGCCTCGCACGACGTGGAGCTCATCGCGCTCTCCATCGGCGGCAACGACCTGGGCTTCGCCGACATCATCGCCACCTGCGCGAAGGACTACATCGTCTGGTACTCGTACTGCCACGACGACCAGCAGGCCGAGGTCGACGCGAAGATCGACGGCGTGATGGCGGACGTCGGCCGGTCGGTCGACGAGATCCGGGCCGTGATGACGGGCGCCGGGTACTCCTCGTCCGACTACCGGATCGTGCTCCAGTCGTACCCCTCCCCCATCCCGCGCGCCGCCGAGAACCGGTACGCGGAGAGCGGCTGGACCCGTACCAACACCGGTGGCTGCCCCTTCTGGAACGCCGACTCCACCTGGGCGCGGGACTCCCTGGTCCCGCAGCTCGCGAACCGGCTGAAGGGGGTCGCGGCGGCCAAGGGCGTGCAGTTCATGGACCTGCGGGACGCGCTCCAGGGGCGCGAGGTCTGCGCGAAGACGAGCAAGCAGGTCTCGTCGACCGTGCCGGCGTCGGCGACGACGAGCGAGTGGGCGCGCTGGATCGACAGCCAGAGCACGCAGGGGCTCGTCCAGGAGTCGATGCACCCGAACGCCTACGGCCAGCAGGCCCTGGGCCGGTGCCTGGCCCTCGTCCACGCCCGCCCCACCGGGAACCACAGCTGCAAGAACACGGCGGGTTCGGGAGCCTCGGGGATGTACCTCACGGCAGGGTGACGCCGAGGGGGCCGAGGACCCGGGCCGTCTCGTGACGGTCCGCCTCGGCCATCGCCCGGACCAGGGCGGCGGAGCCGCCGGGCCAGGCGGCCGCCGCCGCGTCGAACGCGGCGCGGCGGGACTCCAGGGGCCCCTTCTTGCCGGGCAGTCCGTCGAGGACGTACAGCGCCCGCGCCGAGGTGGGGACCTGGAGGTGGTCCGCCCGCTCGCCCCTGGCGCGCAGGACCTCGTGGGCGTACTCGCCGATCACGGGGTCGCGCAGGGCGCCGCGGAGGGCCTCGGCCGGGGCGGCGGCCGTGTCGAGGACGGCGAGGAAGCCCCGGGTGGCGGCCGCGTCGGCGGTGCCCGCGTGGGCGGTGCCGAGGGCGGCGAGCAGCTGGGACCAGGCCTCGGCGCTGTCCCCGCGCGCGTGGAGCCAGTCGGCGAGGACGCGCACGGCGGACGAGACGGGCCAGCCGGTGGCGGCGGCGACCAGGGTCGGCGCGGCCCAGGCGGCGGTCTCGGCCGGGACGGGAGCGGCGATCCCCCGCACCCGCAGCAGATAGCGCACGACGCCCGCGCCACGCGGGGTCAGCCCGAAGGCGTCGCCCGTGCGGAAGAGGAGGCCGGTGGTGGCGAGCCGGTCGACGACCGCGGCGAGGTCGCGGGCGGGACCGGTGAGCCGTTCCCGGTCCGCCTCGGTCAGCTCCGGCGTACCCAGGAGCCGTACGAGCTCCGCGAGCGGCGGGGTGGTGTAGCCGGGGGGCGCCTCGTCCGGTACCGGCACGGGCAGGTCCTCCAGGGCCGGGTCGACGCTCCAGTCCTCGTACTCGGCGGCCTTGCGGGCGACGGACTCGGCGGAGCAGCCGCGCTGGTAGACCACGTACAGCAGGTGGGTCGCCTCGCCGCCGTAGGGGCCTGCTCCCCCCTCGGCCAGGCTGTCGACGGCGGCGGCGAGCGCGTCGGCGTCCTCCTCGACGGCCCCGGGCCCGGTCGGCGCCTCGACGGCGGGCGGCGGTGGGACGGGGTCGGCGGTGTCGCCGTAGTAGTCGAGGTGTTCGTCGAGGAGGGCGTCGGCCAGGACCAGGTGGGGGAAGGATTCGGGGCCGGGGGCGAAGCGGGCGTACGGCCCGGCGAGCTGCTCGGCGAGCCCGGCGGCGGTCCACCGGTCCAGGAGCGCGGCGGCCACGTGCCCGATGCCGGTGGCGACGGCGTGGTCCGTGAGGAGCGGGCCGGCGGCCGGGGCTCTTTCGGCGTCCCGTACGTACGCCCGGGTGAGCGCCTCGGCGAGGAGGACCTCGGCGAGGGCCGTACGGCCCATGAGGTCGGCCCGCCGCACTCCGTCGGGGAGCGGCGCGCCGTCGAGGGCGGCGAGCCGGCGGCGTACGTCCTCGGGGTCCGCGAGATCGGTGCCGCAGGCCCGCAGGAGGGAGGCGTACCAGCGGTTCCAGGTGAGGTTACCGGGGTCGATCATGGCGCGCTCGAAGTCGGGCGCGGCCTCCGCGACCACGGCGACGACCCGCTCGCCCCGCCCTCCGTCGAACCGCGCGGCGAGCTCCGCGAGCACGGCCGGATACGCGCCGAGCTCCCCTGGCGCCGCGTACACGAACGTCGGCAGGTCCTCCACGAGGAGATGCCGCACGAGCCCGGGCGTCGGCTCGGGCACCCCGGTCGCCCGGTCCGCCCCGCGCAGGGCGAGGAGTCCGAGCACCGCTTCGGCGGCGCGCGTGAAGACGGGGTCGCGGCGCTCGGGCGTTCCGTCGAGGAAGCTGTCGAGCCCGGTGTTGGTGAGAACGGTCTCGGCCACGCTTCCCAGGGTAATTCCGGGGAGGGGATTCCGGGCATGCGAGACATTCGGGTCAGCGTGCTCGGCGCTCTGCCGCTCAGCGGACCACCACCACGCGGGGCGCCGAGAAGTCGCCCCAGGTGCCGTCGGGGAGTCGGGCGCGGAGGGTGACGGTGTAGCGGGTGCCCGGAGGGTCCTGGACCGGGAAGGTGTAGGTGGCGCGGCCGGGGGGCGGGGTGGTTCCCCAGACGATGGTGGTCGTGAAGCGGCCGTCGAGGTGGAGTTCGTGGTGGGTGACGGGGGCTCCGGTGTCGGGCGGGGTCCAGGTGAGGGTGATCTCGCCCTGGGCGGCCGTGGCGGTGAGGTGCTCGGGCGCGGTGTTCGGGGGTGCGCCGGGTGCCGGGGTGGTGGTGAGCTCGACGCGGGGGCTGTCCGGGGAGGAGTTCTCGGCGGCGTCGCGGGCGCGGACCGTGAACGCGTAGGCGGTGCCGGGGCGCAGGCCGGTGACGCGGGCGGTGGTGGCGGTGCCGGGGGCGGTGTGGACGCGGGTGTCGGCCTGGTAGACGTCGTACGCGGTGACGCGGGTGTCGTCGCGGGACGGGGCCCAGGTGAGGGTGGCGGTGCGGCTGCCGTCGGCCGTGGCGCGGAGTGCCTTCGGGGCGGTGGGGGGCGTGCGGTCCTCGGTGTCCGCGGGGAGGGTGGTGGCGACGACGGTGGCGCTCGGGAGCGAGAGGTTTCCGGCGGCGTCGCGGGCGCGGACGGTGAAGGCGTGCCGGGTGGCGGGCGCGAGTCCGACGACGTCGGTCATCAGGGTGGTGGCGGGGAGGTCCCTGACCTTGCGGCCCTCGCGGTAGACGGCGTAGCCGGTGACGGCCCGGTCGTCGGTGGCCGCGCTCCACATGACGTGGACGGTGCTCGCGCTGCCCGCGGTGGCGGTGACCCCGGTGGGGACGGTCGGGGCGCTCGTGTCCTTGGGCGGGGGTTCCGGGGCGCCCGAGCAGGCGGCCAGGGTGAGCATCAAGGCGGTCAACAGGCTTGCGGCGAGCGGGCGTTGCACGGGAAGCCCTCCGTCCGTCGAAAAGGTCCAGACCTATATCGCACAGTCGGACCGACCCCGGCAAGAGGGTGTTGTCAGTGGCGTGCGCTTCACTGGAATCGTCACGCTGAGTAGTCGATTCTGGGGGAATCATGACGGACCGTACGACCTATGTGACGCTCACCGGCGTCCGCCGCCGCGGCTGGACCGACTCGATGGTCCGGGACCTGCTCGGCTCGCCCGACGTGCAGGGCCGCGACCCGCGCCGCTGGTCCCTCGCACCCGTGCGGCTCTATCTCCTGGCCCGGGTGGAGACGGTGGAGCGGACGGCCGAGTTCGCCGCGGCCTCCCTGCTGTCGAAGGCCCGGTCGGCGGCCGCCGGGGTGTACGCGGCGCGCCGGCGGGCCGCCGTGCTCACCGCGATCCGCGCCGCGCCGATCGAGGTGCCGCTGCTGCCCGGTCCGGAGCTGGAGCGGCGGGCCGTCCGCCACCGGCATCTGCTGGGCGGGCGGAGCCCGGGAAGGACCGGGGCGGAGCCGGACGGGGCGCTGAAGGACGGGGCGCTGACGCGGTGGCAGGTGAGCTACCTGCGGCACGCCCTCTCGCGGTACGAGTCGCTGCTCGACGGGCTGTACGGGGAGACCGGCCGCGGGGATGCCGAGCGGTTGCTGCGGCGGCGGCTGTACGAGGCGATCGCCGCGGCCTACCCGGCCCTGGCCCACGAGTGCCTGCGGCGGATCGCGGTGGAGCGGTGAGGAGGAGTCAGCCGGCCAGCAGCCGGGAGAGCGCGCGGCAGGCCGCCGGGATCGGGGCGACGACCTCGACCGCGCACCGGGCGCGCAGCTCCTCGGCGGCCTCGCCGAGCGGACCGCCGCCGATGACGACGGCGCGCGCCCCGTCCCGTTCGGCGCAGGCCCGGACCGCCCGCTCCAGCCGGTCGAGGAGCAACGACGGGTCGGCGGAGAGGCGTTCGGGGGTGCCTGTGGTGAGCCGGATGCCCGTGTACCGGTCGGCGAGGCCGAGGGCCGCCACCCGCTCGGCGATGGCCTCGGCGAGGAGCGGCGTGGTGGTCGCCACGCCGAACGGCGCGCCGTCGGCGGCGGCCTCCAGGAGGGCCGCCTCCCCGAGCCCCGCCACGGGCAGGCCGGTCGCGGCGCGCAGCGCCTCCAGGCCGGGGTCGCCGAAGGCGCCGACGAGGAGCGCCGCGCAGTCGCCCTCGGCCGCGGCCCGGAGTCCGGCGGCGAGCACTTCGGGGGCGGCGGCACGCAGGGCGGCGGGGTCGGTGAGCATGCCGGGGCCGCGGGAGACGGTGACCCCACGGACCGCACGGACCCCCGGCCGGGCCCCCAGGGTCCGGCGGGCGATCGCGGTCATCATCGCGGTCGTCGCCGTGGAGGTGTTGGGGTTGATCAGCACGACGGCCCCGGGCCCCGCGGCGTGCGCGGGGACCGGGGCGGTCGGTGGAGCGACGAGCGGGTTCAGTGGACGTGCGCCGCCTTCGCCGTGGCACTGCCGGAGATCTCCTCGCCCGGCTCCATCGGCGCGGTGACCTGGTCGTCGTCCCGGCCCCCGCCCAGGTGGTTGAAGACCACGTTGAGCAGGACGGCCGCGACACAGCCGGTGGAGATGCCGGAGTCCAGGATGATCTTCGCGGTCTCCGGGAAGGCGTGGTAGAAGGTGGGCGCCGTGATCGGGATGATGCCGACGGCCAGCGAGACGGCCACGATCAGGACGTTGTTGTCCTTCTCCAGGCCGGCCTTGACCAGGGTCTGGATGCCGCTGGCGGCGACCGAGCCGAAGAGGACGACGCCCGCGCCGCCGAGGACCGGCCGGGGGACGACCGAGATCAGCGAGGCGGCGACCGGCGAGAGCCCCATCAGGACCAGGAAGCCACCGCCGCAGGCCACGACGAAGCGGCTGCGGATTCTGGTCATGGCGACCAGACCGATGTTCTGGGCGAAGGCGCTGCACATGAAGCCGTTGAAGAGCGGGCTGATCGCCGAGCCGAGGGTGTCGGCGCGGAGGCCGGCCGCGATGGTCTTCTCGTCGGCGGGCCGCTCCACGATCTCGCCGAGCGCCAGCATGTCGGCGGTCGACTCGGTCATGGAGACCAGCATGACCACGCACATCGAGATGATCGCGGCGAGCGCGAACTGCGGGGCACCGAAGTGGAACGGGGACGGGAAGCCGACGATGTCCGCCTCGGTCACCGGGGAGAAGTCGGTGACCCCGAACGGTATGGCGATGAGCGTGCCGATGACGAGACCGACCAGGACGGCGACCTGCTTGAGGAAGCCGCGGGTGAAGCGGCGCAGCAGCAGGACCACGACGAGGGTGATGCCGGCCAGGGTGAGGTACGTGGTCGAACCGTAGTCCTTGGCCGTGGGGTTGGGCCCTTGGGCCCAACCGAAGGCGACCGGGAGGAGGGAGACACCGATGAGGGTGATCACGGTGCCGGTGACGACCGGCGGGAAGAACCGCACGAGCCGGGAGAACCAGGGGGCGGCCAGGAAGCCGAGCAGTCCGGCGACGATGATCGCGCCGAAGATGACGGGCAGCGCGTCGGCCTTGTCGTCGGTGGTGTCGACGATCGCGAGCATCGGGGCGACACCGGCGAAGGTGACGCCGTTGACGAACGGCAGCTTGGCGCCGATCTTCCAGACACCGAGGGTCTGGAGGAAGGTCGCGAGACCGGCGGTGAAAAGACTCGCGCCGGTCAGGAAGGTGAGTTCGGTGCCGGATAGGCCGACGGCCGCTCCGACGATCAGGGGCGGCGCGACGACGCCCGCGTACATGGCGGCCACGTGCTGGAGGCCACTGGTGAGCATCTTCACTGGGGGCAGCGTCTCGTCGACCGGATGCTTCTCACGGTCTTCGGGGGCGGAGCCTGCGTCTTGTGCATTGCGAACCTGGGGCTTGGCGGCCACGGCGGTTCCTCCGGTCGGTTACACGTCGGCGGCGACGCGGGGTTCATGGAGGTGGAGCGATGCGGTGCGAAGTACAGGAGGTGCGGCTCGTTGCGGGGTGGAGCGGTGCGGGCGCGGGGTGGAGAAGTACGCACGCGGGGTGGAGCGGTGTGCGCGGGGAGGAGGCGCTACGGGGGACGGGTGCCCGATGGGGGGTGGGGCAGGCATCACCTTCCCGGGAGGTGCCGTACGTCTTCTGCGTACGACACCTCCCGGTCGGGCTGCCGCGGACCCCGCTCGGGTCCGCGGCGACCGACCGAGGGCCGTCCCCCTCGGTCGGACTCCATGGGGAGGGTCAGCTCTGGGCCGTGACGCGGGCCAGGCGCTGCGCCTCCGCGCGCGCGTCGCGCGCGATCTGCTCCTCGTCGGCGAACAGCAGTCGGTTGTTCTCGACGATCTGCTTGCCGTTGACGAAGGAGGCGGTGACCGGGGCCGCGGCGCCGAAGACGATCGCGGTGACCGGGTCGGCGATCGAGGAGTGGCCGAGGCCGTCGATCTTCCAGAGGACGAAGTCGGCGAGCTTGCCGGCTTCGAGGGAGCCGATGTTGTCGGCGCGGCCGAGGACCTGCGCGCCGCCGTAGGTGCCGAGGCGCAGGGCCTGGCGGGCGTTGAGCGCGGCCTCGCGGTGGGCGCCGAGGCGGTTGATGAGCAGCGCGTTCCGCAGCTCGGTGTGGAGCTCGCCGGACTCGTTGGACGCGGTGCCGTCGACGCCGAGGCCGACCGGCACGCCCGCCTTCAGCATGTCCGGTACGCGGGCGATGCCCGCGGCGAGGCGCGCGTTGGAGGACGGGCAGTGCGCCACACCCGTGCCGGTGCGGGCGAAGGCGGCGATGTCGGAGTCGTTCATGTGGACGCAGTGCGCCATCCACACGTCCTCGCCGAGGAAGCCGGTGGACTCGAAGTAGTCCGTCGGTCCCATGCCGAAGAGCTCGTGGCAGAACTTCTCCTCCTCCACGGTCTCCGAGCCGTGGGTGTGCATGCGCACCCCGAGCCGGCGGGCCAGCTCGGCACCCTGCTTGAGCAGCTGGGTGGAGATGGAGAAGGGGGAACAGGGGGCGACGGCGACCTGGGTCATCGCGTCGAAGGAGGCGTCGTGGAACTTCTTGACGGTCTCCTCGGTCGCGGCGAGCGCGCCCTCGGTGGACTCGACGGCGAAGTCGGGCGGCAGGAAGCCGTCCTTCTCGCTCATGTCCATCGAGCCGCGGGCGAGGGTGAAGCGGACGCCCATGTCGGAGGCGGCACCGATGATGGCGCCGGACAGGTCACCCGAGTTCTTCGGGTAGACGTAGTGGTGGTCCATGGCGGTGGTGACGCCACCGCGGGCCATCATCGCCAGGGAGCCCTGCGCGGCCACGCGGACCATCGACTCGTCGATCCGCGACCAGGTCGGGTAGAGCGCCACCAACCAGTTGAACAGGTTGTGGTCGGTGGCCAGCCCTCGGGTGATCCACTGGTAGAAGTGGTGGTGGGTGTTGACCAGACCGGGCGTCACCAGATGACCGGTGGCGTCGATCCGGCGGACCACGTTCTCCAGGCCCTCGGGCGCCTTGCCGGCACCGATGGACTCGATCCTGTTGTCGGCGACGACGAGGTAGCCGGAGGCGTACTCGGTGTCGTTCGCGTCGACGGTCGCGATCGCCGCGTTCTCGATGACGATGCGCTGGGCTGCCGAAGGTGCTGCCATGGCGGTGCTTCCTTCATTCCTCGGGGGTGGTGTGGGCACGGCAGGACCCTAGGAGGATTTGAGTGCCGGAGCCGCGTGACGGCTCCGGGTGCCGAGATGGTGGAAGAACAAGTTGAGCAGGACGGCGACGAGCGCGCCCGCGCTGATGCCGGAGCCGAGCACGGTCTGCGCCCAGGCCGGGAAGTCGGCGTAGAAGGTGGGAGCGGCGAGCGGGATGATGCCCGCTCCGAGCGCGACGGCCACCAGGATGATGTTGGAGCTGTCGTCGAGTCCGGCTTCCGACAGGGTCCGGATGCCGCTGACCGCGATCGAGCCGAAGAGGACGATACCGGCGCCGCCGAGGACGGGCATCGGGACCGTGGACACGACCGCGCCGAGGACCGGGAAGGCACCGAGGACCAGCAGGGCGCCGCCGGCGACGGCGACGACGTACCGGGAGCGGACCCGGGTCAGCGAGACGACGCCGACGTTCTGGGCGAAGGCCGAGGTCGGGAAGCCGCCGAAGACGGGGCCGAGCAGCGTCGCGATGCCGTCGGTGCGCAGACCCTGAGTGATGGTCTTCCCGTCGCTGCGGCGGTCGCAGATCTCGCCGAGGGCGAGCATCCCGGCGCTGGACTCGGTCATCAGGACGAGCATCACGATGCACAGGGAGAGGATCGCGGCGGGCTGGAACTCGGGGGCGCCGAAGGCGAAGGGAGCGGGCAGGGCCGCGACGGGCGCCTCGCGCAGGGCCGTGAAGTCGGCCATCCCGAAGGGAATCGCGGCGAGGGTGCCGATGAAGAGGCCGAGCAGCAGGGCGATCTGCTTGACGAAGCCCTTGCCGAAGCGCTGGAAGAGCAGGATGACGACGAGGGTGAAGCCGGCGAGCGCCAGGTACTTCATGGCGCCGAAGTCGGCGGCGGTCTTGTCGCCCCCCTGGGCCCAGCCGACGGGCACGGGCATCAGGGTGACGCCGATGAGGGTGATGACGACGCCGGTGACGAGCGGCGGGAAGAAGCGCAGGAGCTTACCGAAGAAGGGTCCCACGGCGAGGCAGAACACTCCGGCGACCATCACCGCGCCGTAGATGGCGGGGAGTTGGTGCCCGGGGGCGCTGGTCTCGGCGATGGCGAGCATCGGGGCGATGCCCGCCGAGGAGGCGGCGTTGACGAACGGGAGCCGGTTGCCGGCGAAGGTCCGGATGCCGAGGGTCTGCAGGATCGTGGCACAGCCGGCGATCAGCAGGCTCGCGGCGATGAGCCGGGTCATCCCCGCCGCGTCCAGGCCGACGGCCTGGCCGATGATGAGCGGAGGGGTGACGACGCCGGCGTACATGGCGGCGATGTGCTGGAGCGCCGCGGGGACGAGCCGCGAGGCGGGAAGCTTTTCGTCCACCGGATGGACCTGGTGTGTGGTGTCCGGTGGGGTGGAACACGGGCCTTCGGCGGATGCCGGCCCCCTTGCAGGCGGTGCCATGGGAGTCCCTCCGGGCTGGTGCGGGCCCCGCCCGACTGCGGGCGGGCGGGGCCGTCACTCAGATGGCGCTTAGAGGTTGGTCATGTCGACCGGGATCTGCGCCGTGGCTCCGTCACGCAGCACGGTGGCCTCGATGAGGCCGTACATGCGGTCGGCGGCGTAGTAGACCTCGTTGTCGTTCTTCAGACCGAAGGGCTCGAGGTCGACCAGGAAGTGGTGCTTGTTCGGGAGCGAGAAGCGGACTTCGTCGATCTCCGAGCGGTGGTTGATGATGCGCGTGGCCATCTGGTACAGCGTCTGCTGGAGGGAGTACGAGTACGTCTCCGAGAAGGCTTCCAGCATGTGCTTGCGGGTCTGCTCGTAGGACCGCTCCCAGGTGGGCATGCGCTGGTCGTCGTCGGTCCAGTTGAACCGCCACCGGGCGGACACCTGCGTGGCCAGGATGCGGTCGTACGCCTCCTGGAGCGTCGTGTACTTGTCCTTGATGTAGCCCCAGAACTCCGAGTTGGTGGAGTTCATGACGACGAGGTCCTTGAGGCCGGAGATGACCTCCCACTTCTCGCCGTCGTAGGTGACCTGCGTGACGCGGGTCTCCTGGCCCTTGCGGGCGAAGGAGTGGTTGACCTCGTCGGCGCCGATGAACTTGGAGTTGGCGTCCGAGGAGGCGATGCGCTCCCAGGAGTACTCCTCGATCCGGATGCGCGCCTGCTTGATCGGCTCCTGGCTCGTCACGAAGTGGCGGGCGAGGTGGATGCCGAACTGCTCGGCGGACTCGATGCCGTACTCCTTGGCGAACGCGAAGATGGTGTTCTTCGTCGTGTCGGTGGGGAGGCAGTGGGCGTTGGAGCCGGTGAGGTGGACGTCGTCGAGGTCGCCGGAGAGGGCGACGGAGACGTTCAGGTCCTTGATGTGGTGGGTGTCGCCGTCCCGCGTGATCTTGACGACGCGGTTCTCTGCTTTGCCGTACTGGTTCTGGCCGAGAATCGTGGGCATGTCTGCTAGCTCCCTCGGTAAACGGAGTAGCCGAACGGGTTGAGCAGCAGCGGTACGTGATAGTGCTCGCCCGGCCTGACGGCGAACGTGATCGCCACCTCCGGGAAGAACGCACCGCTGTCCCTTACGCGGGGGGCGTCCTGCTGCGCCTCGGCTTGCTTCTTGGAGAAGTACTCCTCGACCTCGAAGTCGAGTCGTACGTGGGTGGTTGCTTCCGGCAGGGCCGGCAGGTCCTTGCAGCGCCCGTCCGCGTCGGTGGCGGAGCCGCCGAGCGTGACCCACTCGCCGTCGAGGCCCTTGCGGGCCGCGAGCGTGATGGCCACGCCCTCGGCGGGGCGGCCGATGCTGGTGTCCAGGATGTGGGTGGACACCGAGGCCGTGGTGTCGGTGCTCATGCGGAGCTCTCTTCCTCGGAGGTCTCTACGAGACGGGTCAGCCGGATGCGGTTGATCTTGCCCAGTTCGGTGCGGACGATCTCCCGCTCCTCCTCGGGCGAGTTGCCGATCCGCTCACGGACCGCGTCGCGCATCTGCTCGCCGGTCCTGCCGGTGGCGCAGATGAGGAAGACATGACCGAACGTGTCCTGGTAGGCCAGGTTGAGTTCGAGCATCTCGGCCTTGAGCTCCGTGGAGGCGCCGGCCATCCCGCTCTGTTCGCGGGAGGAGGTCGGGTCCCCGGCCTTCGGACGACCGATCGGCGGGTGGCCCGCCATCGCGTCGGCCAGGTCCTCGGCGGTCAGCTCGGCCATGGCGGCGTCGCTGGCGAGGAAGAGGGCTTCGGCGGTGGCGTACGGGCGCTGGGCGAGCAGTTTGCTCCCCCACGCCGAGCTGGAGCACACCTCGTGGAGCGCGGCGAGAGCCTCGCTGTCCGCCGAGGTGTTGAACCGGGTCAGACCCGGTGTCGTACCTGAAGTCACGGGAAGCCTCCGTGGCTGTTTTTCGCTGTGCGTCGGACGGGCTGCGGATAGCTAACGCCCTCCGCAACACAACGTCAACACTTTGTTGAAAAGTCGGCCATACAAAAGCCGTCGTCCCGACATCTGGACGACGGCTGATGGCCATACAAGATCAACTAGCTGCTCTCGGCAGCCTTTCCCCTGTTCAGGGCGGTTTCTCTGTTCAGGTAGTTGTACACGGTGAAGCGGCTGACACCCAGCGCCCCCGCCACCGTCTCCACCCCGTGGCGCACCGAGAAGGCACCGCGTGCCTCCAGAACGCGCACCGCTTCCTGCTTCGCCTTGCGGTCGAGTTCGGCCAGCGGCATTCCGTGCCGTCGCTCCATCGCCGCGAGGATGTGGTCCAGCGAATCCGACAGCTGCGGCAGCCGTACGGCGAGCACGTCCTCCCCCTCCCAGGAGAGGACGACGTCGTCGCCCTGCGCCTGCGCGGGACCGAGCAGCTCGGCCCCCATGGCGTCGACCAGCGGCTTCACTGCCGCGACCAGCGGGTGTTCGGTCACTTCTCGCCCTCCCCGATCACATTCACCTGGAGGGAGACCCGGGTGGCACCGGCCGCGAGCGACCTCCGCAGCAGCGCGTCGACCGCGGTGAGCACCTCGTCGGCACCGCCTTCCGCCGTGTTGCCGAAGGGGCCGACATCCACCGCGTCCAGTTCGGCCGACTGGATGACCTCTCGGGCCACGACCGCGTGCGCCGGCGCCTCGTCGAGGTCGAACGGCTCGGTCGTGAACTCCACTCTCAAACGCACCATGCACCCAAAGTACGGCCCCGCTCCGGCCGGCGGGAGCCCCGGACCTGCGGGGACCTCTTGACAAGGTGGACGCCCTGCTTGCAACATTCCGTCAGACAGAAACTTACTTCCGCGATACGGAAGGAGCGCCGCCCCTCATGGCCCGCTTCTCAGCAGGCGCAGGCACGGACCAGCGCTTCGATGTGAACCTGTCGATCCTCTTCACGGAACTCCCGCTCCTGGAGCGCCCCGCGGCCGCCGCCGCGGCGGGCTTCACCGCGGTCGAGCTGTGGTGGCCCTGGATCGACACCGCCACCCCCGAGCAGAGCGAGCTCGACGCCCTCAGGAAAGCCCTTGAGGACGCCGGCACCCAGCTGGTGGGTCTGAACTTCTACGCCGGGCAGCTCCCCGGACCGGACCGCGGCGCCCTCTCCGTACCCGGGGACGAGTCGGACCGCTTCCGCGCCAACATCGAGGTGGCCGCCGACTTCGCCGCCTCCGTCGGCTGCAAGGCGCTCAACGCGCTCTACGGCAACCGCGTCGAAGGCGTGGACCCGCAGATCCAGGACGCCCTCGCCCTGGAGAACCTGGTCCTGGCCGCCCGCGCGGCCGACCGGATCGGCGCGATCCTCCTCGTCGAGACCCTCAACAAGCCGGAGTCGCCGCTCTACCCGCTGGTGAGCGCCCCGTCCGCGATCGAGGTGATCGACAAGGTGAACGCGGCCACGGGCCTCGGCAACGCCAAGTTCCTCCTCGACATCTACCACCTGTCGATGAACGGCGAGGACGTCAGCCAGGTCATCGCGGAGTACGCCGCCAAGACCGGCCACGTCCAGATCGCGGACAACCCGGGCCGCGGCGCGCCGGGCACCGGCGAGCTCCCCCTGGAGCAGCTCCTCGACGAGCTCAAGAAGGCGGGCTACGACGGCTGGATCGGCCTGGAGTACAAGGCCGCCGACGCCGCCGCGTCCTTCGACTGGCTCCCGGTCGAGGCCCGCCCGGCCCGCTGACCAGCGACTTCTCCCCGTACCACCAGTTTTTGAGAGGCACCCTCATGAGCAACCTTCCCAAGATTGCCTGGATCGGCCTCGGAATCATGGGCTCGCCCATGTCCGAGAACCTGCTGAAGGCCGGCTACGCGGTCACCGGCTTCACGCTGGAGCAGGACAAGCTGGACCGCCTCACCGCGGCCGGCGGCACCTCCGCCGCGTCGATCGCCGAGGCCGTGAAGGACGCCGACGTCGTCATCACGATGGTGCCCGCGTCCCCGCAGGTCGAGGCCATCTCCTACGGCCCCGAGGGCATCCTGGAGAACGCCAGGCAGGGCGCGCTGATCATCGACATGTCGTCGATCACCCCGCAGACCTCGGTCGACCTCGCCAAGAACGCCGCCGCGAAGGGCATCCGCGTCATCGACGCCCCGGTGTCCGGCGGCGAGGCCGGCGCGATCGAGGCCGTGCTCTCGATCATGGTCGGTGGCGAGCAGGCCGACTTCGACGAGGCCCTCCCGATCCTGGAGACCCTCGGCAAGACCATCGTGCTCTGTGGCCCGCACGGCTCCGGCCAGACGGTGAAGGCCGCCAATCAGCTCATCGTCGCGGTCAACATCCAGGCCTGCGCCGAGGCCGTCGTCTTCCTCGAGAAGTCCGGCGTGAACCTCCAGGCCGCCCTGGACGTCCTCAACGGCGGTCTGGCCGGCTCCACGGTCCTGACCCGCAAGAAGGACAACTTCCTGAACCGGGACTTCAAGCCCGGCTTCCGGATCGACCTGCACCACAAGGACATGGGCATCGTCACCGACGCCGCCCGCAACGTCGGCGCGGCCCTCCCGGTCGGCGCTGTCGTCGCCCAGCTCGTCGCCTCCCTGCGCGCTCAGGGTGACGGCGGCCTGGACCACTCGGCCCTGCTGCGCGCCGTCGAGCGCCTCTCCGGCCAGCAGGTCTGACCCGAAGGGGTGCGAGCCACCCCCTCGCCCCTTCACCGGGGCCCCTGAATTCCGGTCGGCGGCGGCGCTGACACCTGTCCTGTCGCGCCCAGGCGTCGCCGCCGGCCGGAACACCTCACTTCATTTTCAACAAACTGTTGACGTTACGTTCGAGCCGAATTTACGCTCCTCGGACCTCAGCAGAGTTCCCGTACGGAAGGTCACGATGTCGAAGCGCGTGCTTACGACCGAGTCCGGCGCCCCCGTCGCCGACAACCAGAACTCCGCCACCGCCGGCGTCGGTGGCCCCATCCTGCTCCAGGACCAGCACCTGCTGGAGAAGCTCGCGCGCTTCAACCGTGAGCGGATCCCGGAGCGCGTGGTCCACGCCCGCGGTTCCGGTGCGTACGGCTACTTCGAGGTGACCGACGACGTCACCGCGTACACCAAGGCCGACTTCCTCGGCGCGGTCGGCAAGAAGACCGAGACCTTCATCCGGTTCTCCACCGTGGCCGACTCGCTCGGCGGCGCGGACGCGGTCCGCGACCCCCGCGGCTTCGCGCTGAAGTTCTACACCGAAGAGGGCAACTACGACCTCGTCGGCAACAACACCCCGGTGTTCTTCATCAAGGACCCGATCAAGTTCCCCGACTTCATCCACTCCCAGAAGCGCGACCCCTTCACGGGCAAGCAGGAGGCGGACAACGTCTGGGACTTCTGGGCGCACGCCCCCGAGGCGACGCACCAGATCACCTGGCTCATGGGCGACCGCGGCATCCCCGCCTCGTACCGCCACATGAACGGCTACGGCTCGCACACCTACCAGTGGACCAACGAGGCGGGCGAGGCCTTCTTCGTCAAGTACCACTTCAAGACGAACCAGGGCATCCGCAGCCTCTCCGCCGAGCAGGCCGCCGAGCTCGTCGGCAAGGACGCGAACTCGCACCAGACCGACCTGCTCCAGGCCATCGAGCGCGGTGTGAACCCCTCGTGGACCCTGTACGTCCAGGTCATGCCGGCCGCCGAGGCCGCCGAGTACCGCTTCAACCCGTTCGACCTCACCAAGGTGTGGCCGCACGGCGACTACCCGCTCCAGCGCGTGGGCCGCCTGGTCCTCGACCGCAACCCGGAGAACGTCTTCGCCGAGGTCGAGCAGGCCGCCTTCTCCCCGAACAACTTCGTCCCGGGCATCGGTCCCTCGCCGGACAAGATGCTCCAGGGCCGTCTCTTCGCCTACGCGGACGCCCACCGCTACCGCCTCGGCGTGAACCACACCCTGCTGCCGGTGAACGCCCCCAAGGCGACCACCGCCGAGAACTACGGCCGGGACGGCTTCATGGCCACCCGCAACGGCTCGCGCCACGACAAGAACTACGAGCCCAACTCGTACCAGGGCCCGGCCCAGACCGACGCCGCGCTGTCCGCGCCGCTCGCGATCCACGGCTGGACCGGCACCCACGAGGCGCCCGCCCACACCAAGGACGACGACTTCTTCCAGGCCGGCGAGCTCTACCGCCTGATGTCCGCCGAGGAGAAGAACCGTCTGATCGCCAACATCGCCGGCGGTCTGTCCCAGGTGTCCCGCGAGGACGTCATCGAGAAGAACCTCGCCCACTTCGCCGCCGCCGACGCCGAGTACGGCAAGCGCGTGGCCGAGGCGGTCCGCGCCCTGCGCGAGGACTGAGCGGACAGCAGCACCCAGACTGCGTACGGCGCCTGACGGGAGGTCAGTGCCGTACGCGGTCCGGATCGCCGGCCCGGATGAGGGGTGGTCGGCGGACCGGACAAGCGTGAGGACCGCGGCGGCGTCGAGCCAGTGCGGTGGTAAGGGCGTCGGGCCCCCCTTCTTGACCTGAAAGAAGAGGACAGCCGGCACGCCCGTCGCCGCCGCCGCGGTCCTATCGCCCATCCCCCTTCCCCTCGGGGCCCCAGAGATGCCCCACCCACAGACTCCGTCCGGCGGCGCGAACGACCCACTCTCGACGCCGCCCTCGCACTGCTTCGCAGGCTTCGGACGGCTGCGTCGGACTCCGTCCGCCGGCCCCGGAAGCGGCTGCACCCACAGACTCCGTCCGGCGGCGCGAACGTCCTGTCGCGCCAGCCTCGTGCCGTCGGACGGGTACAACGGGAGAGCGTGGAACCAGGTTTACGGTCCTTGGTTCCGCGCTCTTCTTCGTATGCGCGGGCGCACGGGGCCCAGCGCATCGTTTCTGCGGTGAAGATCCGCACCCGCTCGGAGGAGCGCACCGCGATTCCCTCCCCGTGCGCCCCGCGACCGCCGCTATCCACTGGTACATGATCAAGAACCTGATGCGCGGTCTCGCGCCGCTCGCGCTGATCCTGTCCCCGCTCGCCGTCCCCTCCCCCGCCCTCTCCGCCGGCGTCGTCCTCTTCCCCGACGCGCTCGCCGAACTCACCGAGGCCTCCGAGGACCCGGACGGCTACAAGGAGTCGGCGTTCCCCCACTGGAACCAGGGCCTCGACCCGGCGGACGGCTGTGACACCCGCGCCGAGGTCCTCGTCGCCGAGGCCGTCGACGCCCCGAAGACCGGGGCGGGCTGCGCCCTGACCGAGGGCCGGTGGACCTCGTACTACGACGGGCAGAACGTCACCGACCCGGCCGTGCTCCGCGTGGACCACGTCGTCGCGCTCGAAGAGGCCTGGCAGTCGGGGGCCTCCGGCTGGACCGCCGCACGGCGCGAGAAGTACGCCAACGACCAGGGAGCCGCCGCGACCCTCGTCGCCGTCACGGCCCGCAGCCAGAAGGAGAAGGCCGGCCGCGACCCCGCCGAGTGGGTGCCCGCGGAAAACGCCCGGTACTGCCGCTACGTCGGCGAGTGGGTGAGCACGAAGCTGCGCTGGGGCCTCTCCGCCGACAAGGACGAGGTGGAGGCGCTCAAGCTGTTCGCCGACGGTCCGTGCGAGGACACGGTCGTGCACCGCTCGACGGCGCCTCACTAGGCGGTGCCTCACCGGGCGGCGTCGCTCCGGCCTCCCGGTCGGCCTTGTCGGCCCGGTCGGCCCGGGCGAGCGCCACGGTCACGGTGAGCGAGGCGAGGGCGAGCAGGACCATCGCCGTACGCGGTGACGTGTACTGGGCGAGGGCGCCCGCCAGCGCCGCGCTCACGCCCTGGAGGGCGAGCATCCCGGAGGTGTGCAGCCCGAGGGCGTGACCGCTCAGCTCCGTCGGCACCAGGGCCATCAGCCGTTCCTGGTGCAGCAGGCTCGCCCCGTACCCGACGGCCGACACGGTCACGAGGGCGAGCGCGAGCGGCAACCCCGGGTCGAGGGCGAACAGCAGGAACGGGGCCGCGAGGAGGGCCTGGAGCGGGAAGCGGATCCGGCCGCGGAGCCGCGCGGGCACGAAGCGGCCGACGGCCGCGTCCCCGACGAGCATCCCGAGCCCGGCGCAGGCGAAGAGCAGCCCGGCGCGCTCGGGGTCGTACGGCACGAACAGCGACTCACAGCCGACGATCAGCCCATTGGGGACCCACAGGGCGAGGTAGCAGCGGCGGCGGGCGGGCGAGGACCACAGGCGCGCGTTGGTCCGCCACGTCTCCGCGACCGAGGCCCTTCCGGTGGCGCGGGGCGGTCGCCGGGTGAGGCCGAGGCGGGCGACGAGGGCCGCGGCGAGGTAGAGCCCGGCGCCGACGAGGACCGTGCCGCGCGGCGAGAGGAGCGCGACCAGGATCCCGCCGGTAGCGAAGCCGCCGATCTGGCAGACGCCGGCCGCCATGTTCGTCACCGAGCGGCCGAGGAGGTACTGCTCGCGGTCCAGGATCTCGTTCAGGAGGCCGTACCGGACTCCGCCGCCCAGCGAGGCCGCGAGCCCCTGGGCGAAGAGGATCACGAAGACGGCCCAGGTCGGCAGGGCGGGGAGCGCCAGGACAGCCGTGCACAGCGCGAAGAAGAGCGCGAGCCCGGCGAGCGCCGTGCGCGGCGGGAGCCGGTCGGCCGCCGAGAGCAGGGTCGTCGCGCCGACGAGCTGGGCGAGCGAGGGCCCGAAGAGCGCGAGGGCGGAGAGAAGCGGTGAACCGGTCGCGCGGAACACGAGGGTCGCGAGACCGAGCCCGGCCACCATCTGGGCGGCGATCTGGACGGAGCCGGTGAGGAAGAGCGGGGTGAACTCGGGCTTACGGAAGACGGCGCGGTAGCGGGACATGCGAGGAGCTTCGGGGGCACGGGGCCATGGGGATACTGTTTCGCTCGGAGGCGAAACCAACGGGCTGGTAGCGAGGGTGCTGTCTGATGGGCTGGTGGCGGATCGGTACGGACTCACTCGCGGGCAGCCGATTCGTCGTCTCGCCGCTGACCGAGACGATCGCGGCCCTCAAGATCCTGCACGCGGCCTCGGGCACCCACCCGGGCGAACAGGCCTGGCTGGCCCGGCACCTCCCCGCCTACCGGGCGCGTCTGGCGGCCGAGCCGCTCGACGGTCTGCTCGTCGGGGCCGCGCTCGGGAGGACGTGGAACGCGGACTTCCTGACGCCGACGCCCCTGGGTGAGGGCGAGCAGTCGTTCGAGGAGGAGGTCGAGGCCGTCCGCGCGGCCGATCCGGCCGCCGCCGTACCGCAGTTGGCCGTCGCGCTCGACGGTCCCGTACCGGAGCCGCTGTACTCGGCGCGCGACCTTCCGGAGCGGATGGCCGGGGTCCTGACGTGGGTGTGGCGGGAGACCGTGCTGCCGGAGTGGCCGCGACGGCGGAGGATCCTCGAAGCCGATGTGGTGGCGCGGACCGCCCAGTTGGTCAGGGGCGGCTGGGCGGCGGCCCTCGACGAGCTGTGCCCGGGGAAGTTGCGCTGGCTCGGCGACGGGCGGCTCCAGGTCAACTCCCGGGATTATCCGCCGCGTTCGGTCGAGGGTGGCCGACTGCTGTTCGTTCCGGTGACGGCGAGCACGGGCTGGGCGTCGTGGGAGGGGACTGAGCGCTTCGCGGTGGTGTACGCGTGCGCGGGCGTACTGGCGGACGGTTCCGGTCCTGTCGTGCCCGAGGCGCTCGGCGCGCTGCTCGGTTCGGCGCGGGCGGGTGTGCTCGTACGGCTCGAATCCCCCAAGTCCACCAGCCAGTTGGTGGCGCTGACCGGGCAGGGCCTGGGGTCGGTGGGCCGGCACCTGAAGGTGCTGCTCGACGCCGGTCTCGTACGCAGGGGCCGGGCGGGGCGGTCGGTCCTGTACGAGTGGACCGAGGCGGGCGCGGTGCTCGTACGGGCGCAAGGGGCCGGCGGGTCGTAGACGTGGGGCGGCCCCCGTCCCGGTGCTCCTCGGGACGGGGGCCGTGTCACGGCACCCGGGATCAGGCCGTAAGGGCCTTCAGTGGCGTCAGGGGTGTCAGACCTTGAGGGGCTTGATCGCGGTCGGCGCGTGGCCGGGCTCGGTCGCGAGCTCCTCGAACTCGGTGACGTCGCTCATGTCGACCGTCTTGCTCATCGCGATGTTCGTGATGCGCTCCAGGATGGCCTCGACGACGACCGGGACCTGGAACTCCACCGCGAGCTTCTTGGCCTCTTCGAGGGCCTCGCCCAGCTTGTCCGGGTCGGTGACGCGGATGGCCTTCACGCCCAGGCCCTCGGCGACCTTGACGTGGTCGACGCCGTAGACGCCGATCTCCGGGGTGTTGATGTTCTCGAACTCGAGGTTGACCTCGAAGTTGATGCCCAGGTTGCCCTGCGCCTGGCGGATCAGGCCCAGGTACGCGTTGTTCACGAGGACGTGGACGTAGGGGACCTTGTGCTGGGCGGCGACCGCCAGCTCCTCGATCATGAACTGGAAGTCGTAGTCGCCGGAGAGGGCGACGACCGGCGTCTCCGGGTCCGCGGTGGCGACACCGATCGCGGCCGGGATGGTCCAGCCGAGCGGGCCGGCCTGGCCGCAGTTGATCCAGTGGCGCGGCTTGTAGACGTGCAGGAACTGCGCGGCCGCGATCTGGGAGAGACCGATGGTGGTGACGTAGCGGGTCTCCGGACCGAAGGCCTTGTTCATCTCCTCGTAGACGCGCTGCGGCTTGATCGGGATGTTGTCGAAGTTCGTGCGGCGCTGGAGCGTGGCCTTGCGCTCCTGCGCGGACGCGGTCCAGGCGGAGAAGTCCGGGAGCTTGCCCGCGGCCTTCCACTCCTTGGCGATCTCGACGAAGAGCTCGAGCGCGGCCTTGGCGTCGGAGGCGATGCCGTAGTCCGGGGCGAAGATCTTGCCGATCTGGGTGGGCTCGATGTCGACGTGGACGAACTTGCGGCCCTTGGTGTAGGCGTCCATGTTGTAGCCGGTGTGGCGGTTGGCCCAGCGGTTGCCGATGCCCAGGACGAAGTCCGACTCCAGGAAGGTCGCGTTGCCGTAGCGGTGCGCGGTCTGGACGCCGACCATGCCGGCGGCCAGCTCGTGGTCGTCCGGGATGGTGCCCCAGCCCATCAGGGTGGAGATGACCGGGACGTTGATCAGCTCGGCGAACTCGACGAGCAGGTCGGAGGCGTCGGCGTTGATGATGCCGCCACCGGCGACGATCAGCGGGCGCTCGGACTCCAGGAGGAAGCTCAGGGCCTTCTCGGCCTGGGCACGGCTGGCCTGCGGCTTGTAGACCGGCAGAGGCTCGTACGTCTCGGGGTCGAACTCGATCTCGGTCAGCTGGACGTCGATCGGGAGGTCGATGAGGACCGGGCCCGGACGGCCGGAGCGCATCAGGTGGAAGGCCTGCTGGAAGACGCCCGGGACCTGCGCGGCCTCCAGGACGGTCGTCGCGGCCTTGGTGACCGGCTTGGCGATGGAGGCGATGTCGACGGCCTGGAAGTCCTCCTTGTGGAGCTTCGAGACCGGGGCCTGGCCCGTGATGCAGAGGATCGGGATGGAGTCCGCGATCGCCGAGTAGAGGCCGGTGATCATGTCGGTGCCGGCGGGGCCGGAGGTACCGATGCAGACGCCGATGTTGCCGGCCTTGGCGCGGGTGTACCCCTCCGCCATGTGCGACGCGCCCTCGACGTGACGAGCGAGGGTGTGGGCGACGCCGCCCACGTTCTTGAGCTCGCGGTAGAAGGGGTTGATCGCCGCGCCAGGCACGCCGAACGCGTTGGTGACGCCTTCGCGCTTGAGGATCTCAACGGCCGCTGCGGCGGCGGTCATACGAGGCATGGGAGTGCTCCTGCTTCGGCCGGTCGGAGACGAGCATGCCCGGCGGCTCGGGGAGCCCGGGAGGCTTGTTTCCGTAATGCGGAAATACTGTTCTGCTATACGGAAGCAATGTAGGTCGGGTCCCGGAGAACCGTCAAGAGAAGTCCGCCTCGCGGGATCAGCGAAGTGGCCGAACTCCCTCCCCCGAGGTGGCCGATGGGTGGACGATGGGGCGGAACGACAGGGGGTAGGGGTTGTGGCTGAGTCGGTACCGGTGCGCTGCCCGGAGTGCCAGCGGACGCAGGCGTACGCGGCGCCCGTCTTCCCCTGTGCGTGCGGAAGCCCGGTGGCGCCGCCGGTGACGGCGGGCGCGACGGCGGAACCGATCACGCACCGGAACTGGACGGACGAGTGGGTCACCGTCCGCTGCGGCGCCTGCGGCCGCGAGGACGACTGGCCCCACCCGGAGCTGGGCTGCGCCTGCGGCACGGTCCTCCGGGTCCCGGTGCGGCCGGTGCAGCCGATGGGCGCGGAGCCCGACGCGGGCGGGGGCGCCGGTGGTGACGCCGGGGGCATGGCGGCTCATGGCCGCCGGGAGCCGGGCGCCCCTGGCGGGACGGGGGCCGGCGACGCGCGGCCCGACACCCTCCGGAGGGCCGAGGCACCGCGACCGGCCGAGTGGAGCGGGCCTCTCCCCGGACCCGCGCCTCGGCCCCCCCTCACCCCTCCCTCCCCGGACGGGCCCGGCCCGACCGCGCCGAACGCGGGCGCGGCGGGCGGGTCCGGCCCCTCAGGAACGTCCGGTACGCACCCGGGCACCGACCCGCGCCGCCCGGGGCTCATCCCGCCGACGGCCACCGGCGGGACCTTCGGCGCCCGGCCCGCAGGGGCGCCCCTGCGCCCCGGTACGAGCGGGCTGTCCGGCGCGCCGGGAGCGGAGGCCCCCGGCGGCCCGGCCCGACCCCGGGCGTTCGGACCCGGCTCGGAGTGGTTCGGCCCGGGACCGGCCGCCCCGGACGGGAGCACGCCGGGCGGCCCGGACGGCCCGATCCCTGGCAGCACCGACGGCAGGATCCCCGGCGATCCGGACGTCAGGACTCCGGGCGGCCGGGCTCCGGGCGGCCGGGACGTCCCGCCCCGGGCCCGCGCGCACCGCACGTTCGCCGAGCGGTACCCCACGCACATCCCGCTGCCGCCCACGGCCCCGCGTCCCGCGCCGGCGCGTGACGCCTTCCGGCCGGTGACGATCCGGACCGCGCGGGACGCGGTGGCCGCGGCCGCCGGCTACCTCCGCTGGCTCGGGTTCCGGGACGTGGTCCAGCCCGAGGACCGCCCCGCCTCCGGCGTGGACCTGCGGGCGCCGGGGCTCGTCGCCCAGGTGGATCCGAGCACGCGGCCCGCCGGGCTGCGGGCGGTCGAGTGCCTCTGGCTCAACGGCCTGAGCACCCCTGACGCGAGCGTGAGCGTCTTCTTCTCACTGGCCGGCTACACCCCGGAGGCGCGCGAGCGGGCCGCCGAGATCGGCCTCCCGCTCTTCGTCCTCGACCTGACGGGCACCCCACAGCCCGCCAACCACGCCGCCGACGAACTGGCCGCCGACGGCGCCTGACCCTCCCGACCACCCCTCCCGCGGGGCCCCGCACAGCTCATCGCACCCCCGTCCACAACACCTCGCCATCCGAAACCGGCCATTCACGCGTGACGATCACGCTCCCCCGGGCACAACACCCTCGGGGGGTGGCGTCATGTCGACGGCGATGTGGTGGTTCATCGGGGTGGCCTGCGCGGAACTGGCGCTCGCCGCCGTGCTGTTGCGAACCCGCAGCCAGGAAAGCGGAGCGTGGCCCGCGGGCGCCGAGCCTCCGCCACAGGCCCTCGCGCTGCTGCGGGGAGGGCGCCGGGCGGCCGTCACGGTCGCGCTCGTGGCACTGCACCAGCGAGGGGCGGTCGCCGCCGGCCGCAAACGTACAATTCGGGCCAACGGAGGGCCGGGCCGGACCCGTGACCCCGTACAGCTCGGGGTGCACGGGGCGCTGCACCGGGCGCTGGCGCTGCGGGCGCTCGCCCTGCGCCCCGAGGCGCGCCGGGCCGTGGACGCCCTGTGCGGCGAGCTCGGCCGGGCCGGTCTGCTGCGGCCGCGGGCCCGGTTGCGGGCCGCCCGCACCCTGCTCGCCTGCGTACCGCTGACGGTCGGCGCCGGACTGCTCGTCTCCTGGGCGCGCCACGGCCACGGAGGCGGGTACGCCGGCGGATCCGGCGGCGTGGGTCTCGTCGTCGCGGTCACCGTGCCGCCGGTCCTCGCCGCGGTGGCGCTGCTGCGCCTGCGGCCGGCCACACAGGCCGCCCGGCATCTGCTCGCCGGCCTGCGGGAGCGGCATCCACTGCCGGCCCACCGGCGCGAGGTGACGGACGGACGCCTCGTCCAGCTCTACGTGGCGCTGTACGGGGATCCGGCGCTCGCCCTGTTCCTGCCCCGTTTCTCCCGGGACGGCGGGCTGCTCGACCGCCCCCGCGAGCCGGACGGGAACCGGCCGCCGCCGGAGCCGGGCGGAGGGACGGGCCGCACCGCTCACTGACGTCGCGCCATACTGTCGTATGCGCATCAGAGCGGCCGCTCCGGCCGAACTCCCGCTGCTCCAGGACATCGAACGGGCGGCGGGCGAGCCGTTCCGTTCTCTCGGCATGGCGGCGATCGCCGACGACGACCCGCTGCCCCTGGACGTCCTGGAGGCGTACCGCTGCGAGGGCCGGGCCTGGGTGGCGGTGGACACGGCCGACCGTCCCGTCGCCTATCTGCTCGCCGACACGGTCGACGGCGCCGCCCACATCGAGCAGGTGTCGGTGCACCCGGACGCCGCCCGCCGGGGCGTCGGGCGGAAGCTGATCGAGCACCTGGCGGCGGCCGCCAGGGAGCAGGGCCTGACGGCCCTGACCCTGACGACCTTCACCGAAGTCCCGTGGAACGCCCCGTACTACACCCGGCTCGGCTTCCGCCCCCTCGCCGACTCCGACCCGGCGCTCACGGACGGGCTGCGCGCCATCAGCCTCGCGGAGGCGGCCCACGGCCTGTCGGCCTGGCCCCGGGTCTGCATGCGCCGAGAGGTCCGGGAGTGCCGGGAGGCCCCTTAGGGCCTGTCGTTTGGATCAGGCCGGATCAGGCATGATCCAAACGACAGACCCTAGCGGCCCTCCCCGTACCGCTGCCGCAGCTCCACCTTCCGCACCTTGCCGCTGACCGTCATGGGGAACTCGGTGAGGATCTCCACCCTGCGCGGGATCTTGTAGTGGGCGAGCCGGTCGCGGCAGAACGCGGTGATCTCCTCCAGGCCCGGCGGGTCGGCCGGGTCGCGGGGGATCACGCAGGCCAGGATCTCCTCGCCGTACCGGGCGTCGGGCACGCCGACGACCTGGACGTCGGCGATCTTGGCGTGCCCGTAGAGGAACTCCTCGATCTCGCGCGGGTACACGTTCTCCCCGCCACGGATGATCATGTCCTTGATGCGGCCGACGATCTCGACGTAGCCGTCGTCCCGCATCACCGACAGGTCCCCGGTGTGCATCCAGCGGCCCGCGTCGATCACCTCGGCGGTCTTCTCCGGCTCGTCCCAGTAGCCGAGCATCACGCTGTAGCCGCGGGTGCACAGCTCGCCCGCCGTGCCGCGCTCGACGGTCAGTCCGGTCGCCGGGTCGACGACCTTGACCTCGACGTGCGGCAGGACCCGGCCGACGGTGCCGGTGCGGCGCTCCAGGTCGTCGTCGCGCCGGGTCTGGGTGGAGACGGGCGAGGTCTCGGTCATGCCGTAACAGATCGACACCTCCGCCATGTTCATCTCGGCGACGACCCGCTTCATCACCTCCACCGGGCACGGCGAGCCGGCCATGATCCCGGTGCGGAGGGTGGAGAGGTCGTAGGCGGCGAAGTCGGGGTGGTCGAGCTCGGCGATGAACATCGTCGGCACGCCGTACAGCGAGGTGCAGCGCTCCCCCTGCACGGCCCGGAGGGTGGCGGCGGGGTCGAACGACGGCGCGGGGATCACCATGCAGGCGCCGTGCGAGGTGGCGGCGAGATTGCCCATCACCATGCCGAAACAGTGGTAGAAGGGGACGGGGATGCAGATCCGGTCCTGCTCGCTGTAAGCGATCATCTCCCCGACGAAGTAACCGTTGTTGAGGATGTTGTGGTGGGAGAGGGTGGCCCCCTTCGGGAAACCGGTGGTCCCCGAGGTGTACTGGATGTTGACCGGCTCGTCACAGGAGAGCGGCTCGGGACGCAGCCCTCCCGCCGTACGCCCGAGGAAAGCGTCCCAACTCGGGTCCCCGAAGTGCACGACCTCCCTCAACTCCGGGCACTCCCCCCGCACTTCCTCGACCATGGCCCGGTAGTCGCTCGTCTTGTGGGCGAGCGTGGCGAAGAGCAGGGAGATGCCCGCCTGGTTCAGCACGTACGCCAACTCGTGGGAGCGGTAGGCCGGATTGATGGTGACCATGATCGCGCCGATGCGGGCGGTGGCGTACTGGACGAGGACCCACTCGGCGCAGTTCACCGCCCAGATCCCGACCCGGTCACCCTTCCGGACGCCGCTGCCGAGCAGCGCGCCGGCCAACCGGTCGACGTCGGCGCCGAATTGGGCGTAGGTCCAGCGCCGGCCGCTGGGGACGTCGACGAGGGCCTCCCGCTCGGGCCAGGCGGCGACGGCCCGGTCGAGGTTGGCACCGACGGTGTCGCCGAGGAGGGCGGTGCCGGACACCCCGTGCGCGTACGAGAGTTCCGTGGTCATCCGCGCTCTCCTTCGGCGTACTCCGTGCCGGCGCCCTCGGCGGTGAGCCGGCGCAGTTCCACCCGCCGGATCTTGCCGGAGACGGTCTTGGGCAGCTCGGCGAACTCGATGCGCCGGATCCGCTTGTACGGGGCGAGGACCGCGCGCGAGTGGTCGAAGAGGGCCTTCGCGGTCTCCGCGCCCGGTTCCCAGCCCGCGGCGAGGACGACGTACGCCTTGGGAACGGCGAGCCGCAGCGGGTCGGGGGCGGGGACGACGGCCGCCTCGGCGACGGCCTCGTGCTCCAGCAGGGCGCTCTCCAGCTCGAAGGGGCTGATCTTGTAGTCGGAGGCCTTGAAGACGTCGTCGGCGCGCCCGATGTAGGTGATGTACCCCTCGCCGTCCTTGGCGCCGATGTCACCGGTGCGGTAGTAGCCGCCCGCCATCGCCTCCGCCGTACGCTCCGGATCGCCGTGGTAACCGGTCATCAGGCCCACCGGGTTGGCCGACAGGTCGAGACAGATCTCGCCCTCCTCCACGTCCGCCCGGCCGGTCACCGGATCGACGAGCGTGACGCGGAATCCGGGGCTCGGGCGGCCCATGGAGCCTTCCTTGAGGCGCTGTCCGGGGCTGTTGGAGACCTGCACGGCGGTCTCCGTCTGGCCGAAGCCGTCCCGGATGGTGACGCCCCAGGCGCGCCGTACCGACTCGATGACCTCGGGGTTGAGGGGTTCGCCGGCGGCGACGACCTCGCGCGGCGGGGTCTTCAACTGCCCGAGGTCGGCCTGGATCAGCATCCGCCACACGGTCGGCGGGGCACAGAAGCTCGTCACGCCGTGCCGGTCCATCTCGCTCATCAGACGGGCCGGGTCGAAGCGCGTGTAGTTGTGGATGAAGACGGTCGCCTCCGCGTTCCAGGGCGCGAAGAGGTTGGACCAGGCGTGCTTGGCCCAGCCGGGCGAGGAGATGTTGAGGTGCACGTCCCCGGGCTTGAGGCCGATCCAGTACATCGTCGAGAGGTGGCCGACCGGGTACGAGGTGTGGGTCTGCTCGACGAGCTTCGGCCGGGCGGTCGTACCGGAGGTGAAGTACAGCATCAGCGTGTCCTCGGCGAAGGTCACGCCGTCGGGCTCGAAGTCGGCGGACTCCTGGTCGGCGTGCTCGTAGCCGAGCCAGATCACCCCGTCGCCGCCGATCGCGATGCGGGTGTAGTCGCCGGGGACGTCGTCGAACTTGGCCGTGTCCTCGGCACGCGCGATGACGTGGCGGGCGCGGCCCCGCTCGACGCGGTCGCGGAGGTCGGCGGGGCCGAGGAGGGGGGTGGCGGGGATGACGACGGCCCGCAGCTTCATCGCGGCGAGCATGGTCTCCCACAGCTCGACCTGGTTGCCGAGCATGACGATGATCCGGTCCCCGGCACGGACGCCCTGGGCGCGCAGCCAGTTCGCGACGCGGTTCGAGCGGGCGGACATCTCGGCGAAGCTCGACCTCGTCTCGGAACCGTCCTCCTCGACGATGTGCAGGGCGGTTCTGTCGTTGCCCGCGGCGATGACGTCGAACCAGTCGAGCGCCCAGTTGAAACGGTCGGGCCGGGGCCAGGTGAAGCCCTCGTAAGCCGTCTCGTAGTCCTCGCGATGCTGGAGCAGGAAGTCCCGGGCGGCCCGGAACATCTCCGTCGCGCTGGTCGCGCTCGCTTCCGTCATGTGTCCTCCTCGTTGCGGGACCGGTCCCGGACATCGTGTAATCGGTGACCCAGGTCTCACTACCCCCGTTCGGGGGTGAACCAGCCGACCGACGAGAGCGAGGCAACGATGCGCGAGCACGTCGAGTCGGTGGAGCTGCGCGGCGCGCTGCTGCGGCTGCGCCGCACCACGGGTCTCCCGGTGGTGTTCGGGGGGCTGCTCCACGACGGCCGCGTCCTGCGGATCGCCGAGCTGAACGGGGCGGTGACCCCGGCGCTGCACGGGCTCGTGATCTCGACCGGCTGGGGACTCGGGGGAAAGTGCCTGGCCCTCGCCCGGCCGTGCGCGGTGACCGACTACCCCTCGGCCCGGCACATCACGCACGAGTACGACGTGCCGGTCTCCGCGGAGGGGCTGCGGTCGGTGATCGCGGTGCCGGTCGTGGTTCGCCGCAAGGTGCGCGGGGTGATGTACGGGGCGCTGCGCGACGCGCTGCCGATCGGCGAGCGGGTCTTCGACGCGGCGGTGGCGGCGGCCCGGGACGTGGAGCAGGCACTCGCGGTACGGGACGAGGTCCGGCAGCTGCTGACGCCGCCACCGTCGGAACCGTCCTGGGAGGAGGTGCGGCAGGCGTACGGGGAGCTGCGGGCGCTGGCTCCGCGGGTGGCGGATCCGGAGCTGCGGGAGCGGCTGCTCGCGGTGTGCGGACGCCTGGGGGCGGCCTCCGGCGCGACGGCGGTGCCGGTGCCAGGGGCCGGGGCGCTCGTACCGGCGGTGTCGCTGACCCCTCGCGAGACGGACGTCCTGGTGGCGGTGGCATCGGGGGCGACGAACGCGACGGCGGCGGCGCGCCTCGGGCTGCGGCCGGAGACGGTGAAGGGCTACCTGCGCTCGGCGATGCGGAAGCTCGGCGCGCACACCCGCCTGGAGGCGGTGGTGGCGGCCCGCCGGGCGGGGGTGCTGCCGTAGGCGGGGCAGCGGTCACGGCACTTTCAGGTGAGGTCAGGTGAGGTCAGGTGAGGTCAGGTGAGGTCAGGTCAGGTCAGGTCAGGTCAGGTCAGGTCAGGTCAGGTCAGGTCAAAGAGTCCCGTGCTTACGGCAGGGGCCGCGCAGCAGACGCCTTCCCCCCTCGATCTCAGGGCTGGACGATGTCGTACGGGGTGCCGGACGGCGTCATGATCCGGAGGGTCCGCTCGGCCTCGGCGGCGAGCTCGGCGCGCTGGGCGCGGGTCACGGGCGCGAAGGGCTCGATGGTGAGGGTGGTGCGGTCCTTGCCCTCGTCGAGGTGCCAGAGGCCGGCGAGGAGACCGTCGAGGAGGAAGACGGAGAAGGCCCGGTTGCCCTGCCAGGTGCGGGAGCGGATCTCGGGGGTGACGACCCGGGTGCGGTCGGCGTGCGACAGGAGCAGGTTGTCGAACTCGGGCAGGAACCGGGGCGGGGCGGGGGTGTCCTCGTCGGGGCGGGGCGCGTCGGGGAGGTCGAAGAGCTCGGTGCCGCGCTCGTCCTGGAAGACGAGGAGCCGGGGCCGGAGGCGCTCGAAGGACTCGCGGAGGCGGGTCAGGCCGCACCAGGTCTGCATGTCCTTGACGGAGGCGGGCCCGAAGGCGCCGAGGTAGCGCAGCACGGTCTCGTCGGTGTCGGCGGTCTCCGCGGGGACGGCGTCCCCGAACCACACGTCGGTGGTGGTGAGGGCGACCTGCCCGCCGCGGCCCCACAGGCCGCGCGGCGTGACCTGCACCAGGGGGAGGAGGCAGCGGGCGGCGAGGGAGAGGGACGTCGGGTCGGCGTGGGGCCACTCCGTGAGGAGCTCGTCACGGAGCTGCTTGGGCGTACGGGGCCGCTCCTCGACGAGCGCGCGGGCGAGGCCGGACAGCCTGTCGAGGTCGACACCGTCGAGCCCCTTGCGGCCGACGAAGATGGCGAGCTCCCGGTCGATGGCCCCGGGCTGCACGAGCCGGCGCAGGGCGACGGCGTCGCGGGCCGTGTGGGTGTGGACGGTGGAGCGCATGGTCACGATGCGGGCGACGGAGCGGGACTCCATGAGCGCGGACAGCTGCTCGGGCCGGAACTCGTCGAGGCGGGCGGCGAGCGCGTAGTACGGGGGCTTGGTGTTCTGCGCCTGGAGGCCGAGCAGATGGGCCACGGCGTCCTCGACGCCGAGCGGGGCGCGGCGGAGGAGGAGCTGACGGTCGAGGGTGGCGCGGTTCAGGGCGCGGCGGCTGAGGACCGGGTGCTTCGTCGTGGAGGCCATACGAGGACGCTACTGGCCCTTGCGGACAGATTCGGTCCGCAAGGCGCGGAAATCAGCCCGAGCCGCAGCGACAACCGCCAGATACCATGCCCAAAGCCCCGCAGCCCCCACGCGACACCGCTACCTCCCAAAACCCCCAAAGCACCCAAAGACCCTGACAGACACCCACAGGCACCCATAAACACTCACAGTCACTCACAGGAGGAGGGAAAGGCCCGTGTCCGACCGTCGTCCCCGCGCGGCCTGGCGCCGCCACCCGGAACCGCCGCCGGAGCCCGCGTCGGCACCGCGCACCGCCGACCGGCCGAGCGTGGTGCAGGCGAGCCTCTACCGCGACGGCCGGCGGGTCTCCTCCCCCGCGACGCTGGCGGACACGTTCCGCCAGCTGCGCGAGCACCCGGCCGGCATGGCGTGGATCGGCCTGCACCGCCCGACGGAGGCGGAACTCCACTCCCTGGCCGCGGAGTTCGACCTCCACGAACTGGCGGCGGAAGACGCGCTGGAGGCCCATCAGCGCCCGAAGCTGGAACGGTACGGCGACACCCTCTTCGTCGTCCTGCGCGCCGCGCGCTACCTCGACGCCCAGGAGGAGGTCGAGTTCGGCGAACTCCACATCTTCGTGGGCCCGGACTTCCTCATCACGGTCCGCCACGGCGCGGCCCCGGACCTCTCCACGGTCCGCCGCCGCATGGAGGAGAACCCGGACCTCCTCGCCCTCGGCCCGGAAGCGGTCCTGTACGCGATCCTCGACGCGGTGGTCGACGGCTACGCCCCGGTGGTGGCGGGCGTGCAGAACGACATCGACGAGATCGAGACGGAGGTCTTCGGCGGCGACCCGGCGGTCTCGCGCCGCATCTACGAACTCTCCCGCGAAATGGTCGAGTTCCAACGAGCGACCCGCCCCCTGGTGGGCATGCTCCACGGCCTGATGGCGGGCTTCGCCAAGTACGGCACGGACGAGGAACTCCAGCGCTACCTCCGCGACGTCGCCGACCACGTGACCCACACCAGCGAACGCGTCGACGGCTTCCGCCAGGCCCTGACGGACATCCTCACGGTCAACGCGACCCTGGTCACCCAACAACAGAACGCGGAAATGCGCGCACTCGCGGAAGCAGGCTTCGAACAGAACGAGGAGATCAAGAAGATCTCCGCCTGGGCGGCGATTCTCTTCGCACCCACACTCGTCGGCACCATCTACGGAATGAACTTCGACTCCATGCCGGAGCTGCACTGGACGGGCGGATATCCGTTCGCGATCGGCTTGATGGGGCTTGTCTGCACCGGTTTGTACGTGATTTTCAAGCGGCGGGACTGGCTCTAGGGAGCGGTCGATCCCCCTCACGCCGCGCGCATGGTTGACCGGTGGCACCCCGACTGCCCGGTCCCGCTCCTGTCGTAGTGGAGGGCGGTCGGTCAGCTCGTCGCCCGTACCGCGTCCCTGATCAGGTCGGCGACCCGTGTGGGCTCGGACAGGACGACCGCGTGGGAGGCGTCCGGAAGTTCGACGACGACGGCTCCGGCCCGTGCGGCGCCGAAGTGCTGGACCTCGGGGCTGATCGTGCGGTCTGCCCCGGCCACCAGAGCCCAGGACGGTTTCGTCCGCCACGCCGCCGCGGACGCGGTCTCAGTGAAGGCGGCCGTGGCGAGCGGGCGTTGGGTCGCCGCCAGGACACCGGCGACGTCCTCGGGCACGTCCGCCGCGAAGACGGAGGGAAAGGCCGTCTCTTCGATGGTGACCTCGACCGCCGAGTCGCCGTCGAGGAGCGGGTACGTCCACTCCTTCAGGTGGCCCGTCAGCGGGGACTCGGGGAAGCCCCCTTGGAGCTGGCCGAGGCTCTCGCCCTCGTGGGGCACGTAGGCGGCCACGTAGACGAGCGCGACGACGTTCTCCGCGGCGCCGGCCACGGTGATCAGCGCACCGCCGTAGGAGTGGCCGACGAGTACGGCCGGACCGTCGACCTGCGCGAGGACGGAGGTGAGGTAGGCGGCGTCCGACGTCAGGCCCCGCAGCGGGTTCGACGGAGCGATCACCGGGATACCGCTGCTCCGCAGTTCCGAGATGACGCCTATCCAGCCTGTCGCGTCGGCGAAGGCACCGTGCACGAGGACGACGGTGGGGTTGGTCATGCGAGTTCTCTTCTCGGTGTCGGGCCACGTGTGGGGCGTCGTCACGACGGGTCAGGTCGCGGCCCGGGATTCGGCAAGAGGCCCGTACGACGGTTACTCACGGTAGAGCCGTGGAAGTGGCTCCTCTTGTACGTGCGCGCAGCCGCGCTGTCATGACAGCGCACGCGCGCCTCAGCGCCTTCACTCGTCCTGGGCGCCGGCGGTCGTCGTCGCGAAGGCCGAGGTCGCCAGCGCCTGCCATTCGCTGGGACTCATGCCGTAGGCCCCGCGGAACGTGCGGCTGAAGTGCGAGGGGCTGCTGAAGCCCCAGCGGTGTGCCACCGCGGCCATGGTGATTCTCCGGTTGGAGCGGCCCAGCTCGAGCCGGCAGAACTCGAGCCTGCGCTGCCGCACCCATTGGCTCACCGTGCTGCCGTCGTTCTGGAACAGCTTCTGCAGGTACCGGACGGAGATGTGGTGGGCGCGTGCGATCGACTCCGGTGAGAGGTCCGGGTCCATCAGATGCTCTTCGATGTAGCCGTGGATACGGGACAGCATCTCGTTGACGGCCCCGGACGCGTCGTCGGCCTCGTCCGTCGTGTCCGCATCGAGGAGCTCCATGACCAGGACGGAGAGGAGGTGTACGGCCGTCCGGGCACGCCGCTCCCCGATCGTGGACCGGCGGAACTCCGCCCTGGCGGCGAGCGCGGTCAGGAAGTCGGACGCCAGCGCCCCGATCCCCTCCCCGCCACGCACGGGTACGCCGAGCACCTGGTTCAGCTCCGACTCCGTGACGCCCAGATAGCAGCGGGGCACCCGGAAGAAGATCATCTGGCAGTCCTCGCCGAACTGCAGCAGGTGCTGTCGGGCCGGGTCGCAGAAGACCAGGTCGTTCGGCTCCAACTGGGTCCTGGCACGCTCGTGGACGACGGTGACGGGCCCACGGACATGGACGCCGAGGTAGACGTGGGTCCGGTCGTTCGTCTCCGGCATCTCGGAAAGCATCTGGACCAGCCACCCCGAGCGGGAGGAGGACGAGGTCGGATCGGGCGCTTGCCGGGGCACCCGTTCGGGCGCACGCGACATCAGTGTGAGGGGCATGGGGATTCCTAGCCGTAGGTGCGTGCGGGCGGAGGGCGGATTCACGCCCCGTTCGCCGGCTCCTCGGCAAGGAACTTCTCCACCACGGCATTGAAGGCCGGCGGGTTCTCCAGGAAGGGGAAGTGCGAGCTCGCCACGTCGGAGGCGAAGACGTGCAGGCGTGCGCCGGGAATCCGCTCGGCGGCGAAGCGCTGCGAATCAGGATGCACATGGCTTCCCTCACAGCCGATCACCAGGGTCGGCACATCGATCCGGGGAAGCACGTCGCGCCAGTCCTGCGCGCAGTGGTCGAACAGCAGCGGTACGCCCGCGTAGGCGGGTGTCGACCGGACCTCCTCGGCGACGAAGGCCAGCACCTCGGGGTCGGGCTCGCCGGAGAACATGCCGCGCACGAAGTCGGCGCGGACCGTGTCGCCCTCCGGACCCGCGAGAGCCGCACCCAGGTACAACAGCCCCGACACATCGAAGATGGCACCGGAGTCCCGCTGTTCCCGCTCGGTCATCCAGGGCACGGCGGCGACCGCCGCGGGCTGGTCGACGGCGACGAAGCGGCGGATCCGTCCGGTCCCGTACTGGTCGATGAAGCTCCACCACACCGAGACACCCATGGACCAGCCCAGTGCGTCGAAACGGTCGAGACCGAGATGGTCGACGAGTTCGAGCACATCGCGGGAGAGCCGGGCGATGCGGTAGCCGTGACGCGGCTTGCCGGACTTCCCATGGCCGCGGAGGTCGACGGTGACGACGCGACGGCCGGGCGCCAACCCCTCGATCTGGTGGCGGAACATCGCCTGCGTCTGCCCCCAGCCGTGCAGCATCACCAGCGGGACGCCCTCGCCGCCGGTGTCCTGGTACGCGAGTCGTACGCCGTCCGTCGTGATCAGTTCCTTCATGACCTCTCCCCTGGTCAGAGGCGGTACATCGTCCCCGCCCGTCACGAACATCATCGAATGGAGCCCGCCGCCCGCACCACCGCGAGCTGTAGGAATCGGGCCGTGAATCCTCCTCGCTTTGTCGAAGCGAGTCCGTCGTCAGACGGCCCCGTCGCCGCCCGGGGCGAGGAGTTCCTCGATCCTGAGGCCGAGGTGCAGAGTGAGCCGGTGGGCGCCGTCGTCGAGATCCAGTCCGGTGATCTCCTGAATCTGGCGCAGGCGGTAGTAGAGCGAGGTGCGGTGGATTCCCAGCGCGTCCGCGGTCCGGGGAATCGATCCCGCGTGTTCGAGGAAGCAGCGCAGGGTGTCCCGCAGGCGGTCGCCGCCATGAGCGTCGCCCAGGGTACGGAGCGGCTTGGGGACCAAGGACGCGTTCAGGGCGTGCTCGGGGAGCTGGAGCAGCACTGCGAGCTCCCCGAGCAGCTCCCAGTCACCGGCGCTCTTCAGGGTGGGCAGTCGGCGTGCCGCGCGTGCCGCCACGAGCGCCTGCTCGTACGACGTCCATGCGTCGTCCAGGCTGGGGTGCCGGCCTCCGACGCCGATCACGGGGTCCGCCGACGGGCCCAGAAAGGTGTGAAGTTCGTCCAGGATGCGAGCGGACTGTGCGGTGACCTCGTCCTGGCCGGGTGGGCGGTCGCGCAGCTGGAGCAGTGTCGCCCGCTCCTTGCCGATCGCGATGAGGCCCTGGGCCGAACGCGTCTGCCGGAACCCCTCCAGCGCCCCCCACAGGGCCGCCTCGGACTGCCGCACGAGCTCGGTCGCGCAGCTCAGCTGGACGATGGTGACCAGGACATGCTCGGCTGCTCCGAGCAGTCCGAGTTCCTTGCCCCGCCGCCGTGCGGTGGTACGGGCGGCGACGTCGGTGCCGACGAGTTCGAGGACGAGGTCCCGCTCGTCGGCCTCCCGGGTGTCGGTGGCGATGTGCTCTCCGTGCAGCTGGGCGGCCATGGCGTCCGCGGCCCGGGCGATGGCACGCGTCTCGTGCTCTGCGAGCGTCTTCTCGGGCACGACCACCAGGAGCAGTCCGAGGAGATGCCCGCGCTCGCGCAGGGGCACGACATAACGGGGCAGCAGTCCGAGATCGTCACGGCCGTCGATGAATCCGGCTCGGGACCACTGGGTCACGCCCTGGGCGAGGACGTAGCGGATGGTCGCGTTGTCGGCGCGGCCCTGCAACAGGGTGCCGATGCGGACCGGGTCCTCGTCGCCGAAGTGGCGGCTCGTACAGACCATGCGGACCAGCGGGTCGTCGACGGCGACGGACCGGCCGAGCCGCTCCGCGAGCTCGTCGACAAGCGCCTGGAGCTCGGGGCTGCCGGGGCGGGCTCGCTGGAGCCTTACGGTCATGCGCTGTTCCTCTCTCGACCAACGGTTCCCCGCGGACTTCTCCATTCCGCGGCTATTGATCAGTCTGAGGAAGCGACGACGTCGGCACATCACACGAATCGTCCATTGCCATGGCACCCACAGGGGATACGAAGTGACTACGCTCCGCTGTCGCGATGCCTCACCAGCCGGGTCAGCTCCACGCGCGAGGTGATGTCCAGCTTGGTGAAGGCCCGGCGCAGGTGCGAACTCACCGTGTGGGGCGAGAGGGAGAGATGCTCTGCCACCTGCTGGTTGGTCAGCCCTTGTGCCACGAGCCGTACCACCCGTGTCTCCGCGGCCGTCAGCTCGGGCCATGCCCCGGAGAGTCCGGCCGTCGAGGGCCGGCGGCGGACACCAGCTGCCCGCAGGCGCCGGCGGACGCGTGCGACGTCCCGCTCGGCGCCCGCTCGCGCGTAGAGCGCGAGGGCCGTGTCGAAGTACGGCACCGCTTCGGACGTGCGGGTGGCCGCAAGCTTGCGTCCGGCGTCCTCCAGTGCCGACGCCCGGGCCAACGGCCGAGGGCAGTCCTCGTACAGCCGGACGGCGCGTACGAGAGGGGCGAGGTCGTTGTCGAGGAGCCCCCGGGCATGCGCGGCGGTGGCGGCCAGGAACGTGAGGTCTGGGTTGAGCACGGCCAGTCGCTCGGCCAGGGCCACTGCCTGCGCGGCCCGTTCGAGTGCGCCGGCACGCAGCGCCAGGCGGACGAGGACCGGGGCGTCCGCGGGGTCGACCAAGCCTGCGTAGGCCGGCCGGTCCGCGGCAGGCGACGTCATCACCTCGTCGAGTTCGGCCATGGCACGATCGGGCCGGCCTTCGAAGTCGGCCATCAGCGCCAGCATCCAGGAGCCGAAGTGCCGGACGACGGGTGCGCCGTCGCTCCGCATGCGCCTCGCCTCCGCCGCGTACGCTCGTGCGGTCTGCTGGTCGTTGGTGTGGAGGGCGACGCGCATCATCACGTACCGGAGCGTGACGTCGGCGAGGTTGCCCGGGCCGAGGTCCTCGGTCGTCGCGGACGCGGCTTCGGCGTCGGCCCGGGCCTCCCTCAGCCGTCCGGCCTCCAGAAGGATGCGGGAGCGGGTCATGAGCCACATACCGGTGGCCGCCGTCCGGCCCTGCTCCCTGGTGATCCGGATGCCGTCCTCAGCGGCGGCGAGCGCCTCCGCGGAGCGTCCGGTGGTGTTCGACAGGAGAGCGCGCCACAAGGCCTCCGGAACCCACAGCGAGGTGCTGACGCCCAGGGCGTCGGCCAGCGCGACGGACCGCTCGGCCTGCCGGAACGCCTCGGTCAAGTCCATGCGGTGGAAACTCACGGCCGAGCGGACCGTCGTCAGCGTGGCCTCGGCGGAGCGGTCCCCCGCTGCCGCTGCGGTCTCCCACGCCTCCGCGGCGACCTGCTCGGCCGCCGAGTGCTCGCCCGACATCGACAGGCCGACAGCGAGCATGGCGAGCAGTCGCCCCCTCAAGTCCACGGGGATCCCGGGCAGTGCCGACCCGGCGCGGGCCTGGCGGACCGCCTCGGAGAAGTCGAACGGTACGGCGAGGCGTGCCAGGGCAAGGCGTATGCGCGCCTCGTCCTCTGGTCCGAGAGCGCCGGTCGCCAGGGCGGAGGCTCCCAGCTCACGCGCCTGGGCGGCCCGGCCCGTCTGCCAGAGCAGCGGGATCGTCTCGGCGATGATCCGCGGCCGCTCCGGAGCGTCCGCCGTGGTGAGTTCCAGGGCCTTGAGACTGCGTTCCGCGGCGGGTCCGGGAGCGGTGGCCGCGAGTTCCGCCGCGGCGGTGCGCAGCCGGTCGGCCTCCGCCGCATCTGCCGGTGCTCTCCCGGCCGACGGCCCGGGACGCTCGACGGGTGAGGCCGCGCTCCCCGGCAGCAGCTCGGCGGCTTGACCACGCAGGGCCTGACGCAGGGGCAGGGGGAGGCCGGCTTCCACCGCCTCACGGATCAGGTCGTGGCGGAAGGCGAGGTGATCACCGCTTTCGATGAGCAGATCAGCGTCGAGGGATTCCCGTACCGCTGTGATGAGCGCCGCCGGGGACCTGCCGAGCAGTTCGGCCAGCAGCGCGACGGTGGCCGGGCCCCCCACGGCGGCCGCCGTCTGCACCAGCGCCCGTGCCTCGTCGGACAGCTGGTCGAGGCGGCGCACGACAGAGGGGAGTTCCCGTGGGGCGGGGGGTCCGGCCGACAGTCCGGCCGTGCCGTTCTCGATCGTCACTGCCTCCCGCAGCGAGCCGAGCAGCGCGACCAGCAGCTGCGGGACTCCTTCGGCGCGGCGGACGACGCGGAGGACGTCCGGGTCGGGAGCGGCGCCGAGGACGTCCTCGGCGATCCGTGTGGTGGCCTGGTCGTCCAGCGCTCCCAGCGCCAGCTCGTGTGCGCCCGCCTGCCGGATCCTGTCCAGGGTCGTGCGCACTCCCGACGGCACGCTGCCGCCGCGCACGGCGACCAGCCACTGGATGGCGTGCGACGAGAGTCCGGCCGCGAGGGTGTTGAAGGTGAGAAGGGTCAGGTCGTCGCACCACTGGAGGTCGTCGAGGACGACGAGCAGCGGTCCGTTTCGAGCCGTCTCCCGCAGGCGGTCCCCCAGTTCCTGGAGCAGCCAGAAGCGCTGGCCGGGTGTCGTGGCGAGGTCCCTGAGGCGGACGGCGCCCGACAGCGGTTCCTCGCCGGAGAGCAGACCGTCGAGGAGCGGGCCGAGCGGCACGAACTGTTCGTCGGGGTCCGCCGCTCCCTCGAACACCCTCGTCCCGCGCAGCCTCGCGGCTGCCGCGGCCTCCGCGAGGATCCTGGACCTACCGATGCCGACGGGGCCTCCGACGCGGATGATCCCGCCTTCGCCCCGGTCGAGCGCGTCGAGCCGCGCCTCGATGAACGCCAGTTCGGCGTCCCTGCCGCGGAGGGGCGTCCGTACACCCTCGAGTTCCTCGGGCACGGTCCTTGTCGTCACTCGGTTCACGCTCATACGGCGGAACAGTATGAACCATATGAACCACCCCGCCGTCGCCCGGCCCAGGGGCCCGTCTCAGTCGAAGCGCAGGTCGGCGAGTTGCCGTTCGAGGACGGTGATGTCGTCCTCGGGCTCTTCACCGACCGGGCGCGCCGCCATGAGCGCGGCGAGCTCGACGCCCACCCGGCGGACGCGGCCGGGAAGGCCGTCGGTGTACTCGTCTCCCCCCGAGCCCCAGTCCTCGGAGGCCGCGAACACGGCGGTGGGGACGACGACGGCGCGGAGATAGACGAAGAGCGGGCGCACGGCGTGCTCAAGGACCAGGGAGTGGCGGGCGGTACCGCCCGTCGCCGCGATCAGGACCGGCTTCCCGGAGAGGGCGTCCGGATCGATCACGTCGAAGAAGGACTTGAAGAGACCGCTGTAGGAAGCCGCGAACACGGGAGTCACCACGATCAGGCCGTCGGCCGCCGTGACCGCGTCGATCGCGGCGCTCAGTCGCGGCGGCGGAAAGCCGGTCACGAGGTGGTTGGCGATGTCGCCGGCCAGTTCCCGCAGCTCCACGACCTCGGTCGACGGCGCGTGCCCCCGGGCGGCGAGTTCGTCGCGGGCCGCCTCGGCCAGCCGGTCCGCGAGCAGGCGGGTGGAGGAGGGGGTGCTCAGCCCCGCGGAGACGACGATCAGTCTCATGCGGCGGACACCTCCCGGACGGCTCGAAGGGACGCGTGCGTGGGGGCCTCCGGCACGTCGGCCGGACGTCCCTTCGCGAACTCCCTCCGCAGGACGGGCACGACCTCTTCGCCGAGGATGTCCAGCTGTTCGAGGACGGTCTTCAGGGGCAGGCCCGCGTGGTCCATCAGGAACAGCTGGCGCTGGTAGTCGCCGACGCTCTCCCGGAAGGTCAGGGTCCGCTCGATGACCTGCTGGGGAGAGCCCACCGTCAGCGGGGTCTGCTCGGTGAAGTCCTCGAGCGACGGGCCGTGGCCGTACACCGGCGCGTTGTCGAAGTAGGGACGGAACTCCCGTACGGCGTCCTGGGAGTTCTTCCGCATGAAGACCTGTCCGCCCAGGCCGACGATGGCGTCCTCCGGCCGGCCGTGGCCGTGGTGGGCGTACCGGCGCCGGTAGAGCTGGACCATGCGCCGGGTGTGGTCGGCCGGCCAGAAGATGTTGTTGTGGAAGAAGCCGTCGCCGTAGAAGGCGGCCTGCTCCGCGATCTCGGGGGACCTGATGGATCCGTGCCAGACGAAGGGCGGGACGCCGTCCAGGGGCCGGGGTGTCGAGGTGAAGGCCTGGAGCGGCGTACGGAACGTGCCCTCCCAGTCCACGACGTCCTCGCGCCACAGCCGACGCAGCAGCGTGTAGTTCTCCTTGGCGAGGTTGATGCCCTGGCGGATGTCCTGGCCGAACCACGGGTAGACCGGGCCGGTGTTGCCGCGCCCCAGCATGAGGTCGACCCGGCCGTCGGCCAGGTGCTGGAGCATCGCGTAGTCCTCGGCGATCTTCACCGGGTCGTTGGTGGTGATCAGCGTCGTGGACGTGGACAGGATCAGCTTCTCGGTGCGGGCGGCGATGTAGCCGAGCAGGGTCGTCGGCGACGACGGGACGAACGGCGGATTGTGGTGCTCGCCTGTCGCGAAGACGTCCAGGCCGACTTCCTCGGCCTTGAGGGCGATGGCGACCATCGCCTTGATGCGCTCGTGTTCCGACGGAGTACGGCCGTTGGTGGGGTCGGGGGTCACGTCCCCGACGGTGAAGATGCCGAACTGCATGGGTGTCTGCTCTCCTGAGCTCGTCCGGTTCCCGCGCCGGGGAACCGGGGGCCGGGGTGACGCCGGGGGCTCCGGCGTCCCCGGCGGGTCAACGGTGCGGCGTCACTTCGCCAGGAAGGCGAGCAGGGCGGTGTTGACCTCCTCGGCGTGGGTCCACAGCAGACCGTGCGGGGCACCCTCGATCTCGACGTAGTCGGCCGACGGGAGCGCCTTGTGGAAGGGGCGCGCGGTGCCCTCCGCGGGCAGGATGCGGTCGGCGGTGCCATGCAGGATCAGGGCCGGCACGTCGACGGCGGGGATGTCGGCGCGGAAGTCGGTGTACCACGTCGACGGCGCGGCGGACGCGGCGAAGGAGCCGCCGAGGGCCGCGGTGTTCCAGCTGTTGCGGACGGCCTCCTCGCTGATCCGGGTGCCGAGGTTCTCGTCGAGGTTGTAGAAGTCGTTGAAGAAGGCCGTGTAGTAGGCGTAGCGGTCGGCCTTGACGGCGGCGACGACGCCGTCGAAGAACTCCTTCGGGGCGACGCCGTCCGGGTTGTCGTCGCTCTTGAGCAGGCAGGGCTCGAGCGAGGCCAGGAAGGCGACCTTGGCGACCCGGCCGGAGCCGTACGTGGACACGTAGCGGGCGACCTCACCGGTGCCCATGGAGAAACCGACCAGGACGGCGTCCTTCAGGTCGAGGGTCTCCAGCACGGTGTTCAGGTCGGCGGCGAAGGTGTCGTAGTCGTAGCCGATGGTCGGCTGCGAGGACTGCCCGAAACCGCGGCGGTCGTACGTGATCACGCGGTATCCGGCGTCGAGCAGCGCGGCGCTCTGGCGCTCCCAGGAGTGGCCGTCGAGCGGGAAGCCGTGGATGAGGACGACGGGCTGCCCGGCGCCCTGGTCCTCGAAGTACAGCTCGATGGGGTTGGTGTTCTCCTGGCCCACGGTGATGTACGGCATGGGGATGCTTCCTCGATTCGGGTCGGCTGGTCCGCGCGGCGAAGCGGCGCGGTATGCCGTCACGCTAGGACCGGGACGGCGCCTCCTGTTGCCGTGCGGCGCACCACTGCTGGCACGGGGGCGCAGAGGTCACTCAGCCGCCGGTGGCTGTTCCGGCGTCGCCCTCCGCAAGCACGATCCGGGCCAGGTGGACCCTCGAGCGCACCGAGAGCTTGCGGAAGATCGACGCCAGATGGGTGTTGACCGTGTGCGGGGAGACGACGAGGGCCTCCGCGGCCGACCGGTTGGTGTGGCCCGCGGCGATCAGCCGGGCCACCCTGCGTTCCGAGGCCGTGAGCGCGTCCCAGCCCTGGCCGTGGCGCGGCCGGAGGCCTCCGGTGCGCCGGCCGGAGCGGCTGGTGGCCCGTTCCAGATCGGCCCGGACCCGGTCGGCCTCGACATCGGCCCCCGCCTGGGCGTAGATGTCATGGGCCCTGGTCAGGGCGGGTGTCGCGGCGGGCTCGCCTGCGGTGAGGAGCGCGCGCCCGAGGTCGGCGGATGCGGCGGCGAGGGGCAGCGGCCGGGGGCCGGTGAGGAGGATGCGGACCGACCGCTCCAGGAGTCCGTGGTCGGCGTTCACCAGACCGGCCGCGTGGGCGGCCGTCCCCCGGGCGGTCGGCACGGAGGGGTTGCGGGTGGCGTGTTCGGCAGCCTGGGCCGCGAGGTCCTCGGCCAGGTTCCGGTCCCCGCCGCGCAGGGCGATCCGCACGGCCTGGACGACATGGGGGCGCAGCAGCCGCCACCGGAGGAAAGGGTGGTCCCGCTGCACGGATCGGACCAGTTCGGCCGCTGCCGCGTGGTCGCCGTCGGCGTCGGCGACGACGGCCTCGAAGTACTGGTGCGTGGCGTGGTTGCCGGTGTTCGGCCGCTCGGCCACGGTCGCCCGCACGACGTCCAGGTGTTCCCGCGCGGCTTCGCGGTCGCCGCGCAGCATCGCGAGGAGGCCGCGGTTGACGCGGATGTTGACCAGGTTGCCGGGGACGTGGAGGTCCGCTTCGAGACGCTCGGCGGTGACGAAGTCGGCGTCCGCGTCGTCGAGCCGGCCGAGACCCATGTTCAGGGTTCCCTGGGCCCAGATCAGCATGGCGGGACGCAGTGGATCGTCGCCCGCCGTCCGGAGGAGTCGCCGTACGGTGCCGAAGTCGTCCGTGTGGATCCGGGCCACGGCCTCCTCGGGGAGGAAGGCCGTGTCGAACACGCTCAGCGCCGAGTGGTGTTCGACGGCGGCGGCGCAGTCGCCCGCGTTGAGGGCGATCTCGCCGAGGCCCCACAGCGCGAGGACGCGCGCCTCCCGGTCACCGGCCCGCTCCGCCTCGGCGAGCGCCCGCTCGCCGGTCTCACGCGCGGCCCCGAGGTCGCGTCCGCGAGACCGGGCCATGGCCAGCCGGGCGGTCAGCCGGGCGCGGATCACCGGGTCCGTGACGGCTGCCAGCGCCGCCGTCGAGCGGCGGGTCAGCTCGTGGACGTCGTCGAGGTGCCACAGCGTGTCGCCGAGTACGGACTGCAGACGTGCGAAGACGTCCAGGGGCGGCTGCCGGGCGAGCAGGGTGTCGCCGGTATCCCGCGCCCGGGTGTACCGGCCCGCGCGGGTCAGCGCGACGATGGCCCGTTCTCCCACGTCGAACAGCATGGGCGCATGCGGCGGTACGAGTTCCAGGGCCCGTGTGGCCAGGTCGGCGGCGAGGTCGGGCATCACGGCGATCACGTCCGTGGCGGCCGTCCCGAGCAGTCTGATCGCCTCATGGTCGCCGGGCTCGGCGCTCTTCAGCAGATGCGGGACCGCGTCGACGGAGCTCCGGCCTGCCGCGACGAGCCGGCTCGCGGCCTCCCGGTGCAGTGCCCGGCGCACGGAGGGGGTGAGGTCGGCGTACACCGCCTGGCGGAGCAGGTCGTGGCGGAACAGGAGGCGTTCGCCCTCGTCGTGGAGGAGCTCGGCGGAGATCGCCTCGTCCAGTTCGGCGCTGAGTCCGGAAGCGGGCCGGCCGCACAAGGCCGCGGCGTCGGCGAGCGTGAACGCGCGGCCGAGGACAGAGCCGATGCGCAGGAAGTGGAGGGTGTCCGGCCGGAGGGTGGCCAGCCGGTCGCGTACGCCGAGGACCAGCCGCTCCGGCGGTTCCGGCCCGTCCGCGCCCGACGCCGCGATACCCGTGAGCATCTCGGATGCGAGGAAGGGGTTACCTCCCGCCCCGTCGAGGAGCTGCGCGACCTGCTCCGGGACGTCCCCGCCGAGGACGTCCCGTGCCAGCTCGGCCAGGGCCGTGTCGGAAAGCGGCCGGAGGGGGAGGGTCGTCGTCCGCGGCCCCTGCCCGTACAGTTCCGGGTCGCTCCTACTCGTGAGCAGCCAGAGCACCGGGGAGCTGAGCAACCGTGCCGGCATGACACTCAGGGCGAACCGGCTCAGCGGGTCGGCCCATTGAACGTCGTCGACCGCGATCAGTACGGGCGTGCCCGCCGAGCGTTCCTCGATCAGCTGGGCCAGCCGTTCGACGAGCCAGATGCGCTGGTCGTGGTGGCCCGCGAGGTCCGCGAAGTCCGTGCCGGACAGCAGCGGCGGGTCACCGTGCAGGAGGCCCGAGGCCAGCGAGGCGAGCGGTGCCAGCTCGTGCAGTTCCTCGGCGCGTCCATGGCTGACGACGAATCCGTGAGCCCGTGCGATCGAGACGGTCTCCTGCAGCAGTACGGTCTTCCCGATCCCGGGCTCGCCCCGGAGCAGCGCGATCGCTCCGCCCTCGCCGTCGCGCACCGCCTCGACCAGGGCGCGCAGCCGCTCCAGCTCGGCTGCGCGGCCGCGCAGCCCGGGCCGGCTCAGCCCCGCGCTCCCGGGCGTCGCGACGCCTTCTCCCTCAGGCCGGTCGGGGATCATCCCTTGACCGATCCGGCGAGCAGTCCCCGTGCGAAGTGCCGCCGGAGGGAGAAGAAGACGAGCAGCGGGACGAACGCCGCCACGAAGGCTCCTGCGGTGAGCCGCTGCCACTCGTTGCCGTACGTCCCGGCCAGGCTCGCCAGCCTGACCGTCATCGGCGCGGTCTCGGCCGTTCCGCCCGACAGTGTCAGTGCCACGAGGAGGTCGTTCCACACCCAGATGAACTGGATGATGGCAAAGGTGACCAGGGCCGGGCGGGCCAGGGGCAGCACGACCCGGAGCAGCAGCGTCCCGTGCGACGCCCCGTCGACGCGGGCGGCCTCGATCAGGTCCCGGGGCAGCCCGGCCAGGAAGTTGTGCAGGAGGAACACCGCGAACGGCAGAGCGAAGACCGTGTGGGCGAACCAGACGTGGCCGAACCGCGCGGGACCGGTGAGGTTCCACGCGGGCAGGAACAGCCAGCCTTGGGAGAAGAGCTTCAGGAGGGGGACGAGCGCCATCTGGAGCGGCACGACCTGGAGCGCGAAGATGCCGACGACGAGCGCGTCCCGCCCCCTGAAGTCGATCCACGCCAGGGCGTACGCCGCGAAGAACGCCAGCACGAGCGGGAACAGCACCGAGGGAAGGGTGATGACGACGGAGTTGACGAAGTACTCCGCGAGCCGCCCCGACCCGTTCCCGCCTCCGGCCAGCACCTCGCCGTAGTTGTCGAGCGTGAGATGCGGCGTACCGAACACGGTCCACCAGCCCGTCGTCTTGATCGCCTCCTCGGGGCGGAACGAGGAGAGCAGGAGACCGAGGGTCGGCGTCGTCCAGAGGACCGCGATCACCACCGCGATCGACGTGAAGGCGCGGGAGGCCAGACGCTCCCGGACACCGCTCACCCCGCCCTCCGCTGCGCCCGCACCTGGTGGGCCACGAAGGGGGTGACGAGGACGAAGAGCAGCACGGCGAGCGCCGCGCCGCGGCCCGTCTCGCCGTAGCGGAAGGCCTGGTCGTACATCTCGTGGGCGATGACGGCCGTGTCGAACTGTCCGCCGGTCATGGTCTTGACGATGTCGAAGGCCTTGAAGGTGCCGATCGCCTGGGCGAGGACCACGACGAGCAGCGTGGGCCTGATCGACGGCATGGTGATCTGCCGAAAGATCTGCCGGGGGGACGCGCCGTCGAGTCGGGCCGCCTCGGTCAGCTCCCCGGGAACGGCCCTGATCGCGCCGGCCAGCAGGACGGCCGCGAAGCCCGCCTGTGTCCACACCATCACCACGATGAGGAACAGGACGTTCCAGGGAGAGTCCACGAGCCATTGCCTCGGTTCGCCGCCGAACGCGACGACGAGCTGGTTCAGCAGCCCGATCTGCCCGGTCTCCGCGGGACGGTAGGCGTAGACGAACTTCCAGACGACACCCGCGCCGACGAAGGAGGTCGCCATCGGCATCAGGAGCAGGGACAGCGCGAACGTTCTGAACCGCGACCGTACGACGGCCGCCGCGTAGAACAGACCGACCGAGGTCGCCGACAACGGGACGAGCACCACCCACGCCAGGGTGTTGCGCAGCGCGACCAGCGCCCGGGGGTCGGTGAACATCCACATGTAGTTGTCGAAGCCGGCCCACGCGTCTCCCCCGCCGTCGGTGAACGACAGCACCAGGGTGCGCAGACCGGGAAGGAGGAGACCGACCGTGAGCAGCAGCAGCGCGGGGGCCAGCAGGATCAGGGCCGCGGCCCTCCTCCGTTCCGGCCCCCGGTGCAGCGCCAGCAGGATCAGGGAGACCACCGCCGCGAAGGCGGCGACGCCCTGGAGCAGGTACAGCAGCTTGGGCTGCTGGGCGACGACGTCGAACAACATCAGTGGCTCGGCCAGGACCGTTCGATGGAGCCGGCCACCTGCCGGGTGTTCGCACCGCCGATCCAGTCGACGGCCCCCTTCCAGAACGTCCCGGCGCCGACCGACGCGGGCATCAGGTCCGAACCGTCGAACCTGAACTGTGTCCTGGGATCCTGGAGGAGCTGGATCGAGAGCCTGTCGACCGGGGTGGCGGCATTCGCCGGATCCACACCCTTGTTCGCCGAGACGAACGGGCCCTTCTTCATACGCGCGTTCGCGAAGTCCGCGGAGGCCAGATACTCCTGATAGGCCCGTACTTCGGGACGGTCGGCGAACGCCGCGGTGAACACTCCACCGCCCAGGACGGGGCGGGTGGCCGGGTCGGCCCCCGGCAGGAGGAAGGCGTTGACGTCCTTGTCCGGTCCGATCTCGGTGCCCTCGGGCCACAGATCGGCATAGAACGAGGCCTGGCGGTGCATCGCGCAGTCGCCGGAGAGAATCGGTGTGCCGGCCTCCTGGAAGGAGATCGACGCCATCGAACGGGCCGGACCGAAACCGCCGTTGGCGTACCGGTCGTTCTTGAGGACGGACCCCACGGTGTCCATGGCCTTGATCACCCGCGGGTCGTTGAACGGGATCTTGTGGGCGACCCACTGGTCGTAGACGTCCGTGCCCTGCTGGCGCAGCAGGACGTCCTCGATCCAGTCCGTCACGGGCCAGCCGGTCGCCTCGGCGGACTCGATGCCCGCGCACCACGGCTTGACGCCCGACGCCGCGACCTTCTCCGTCACGGCCATCAGCTCGGACCACGTGCGGGGAACGCTCAGTCCCCTGTCGCGGAAGAACTTCGGCGAGTACCAGACGAACGACTTCACGTTCGCGACCAGCGGCGTGCCGTAGAGGGTGCCGTTCACGGTGGCGTAGCTGTTCCAGTCCGCCGACCAGCCCTGCTTCGCGAGGGCCACGACCCCGGCGCTCGCGGGCTTGAGCTTCCCCGCCCGCGCGAAGCGTTCCAGGAGCCCGGGCTGAGGGAAGAACGCCACATCCGGCGCACTCCCGCCGTCGACCCGGAGCTGGATCTGGGCCTCGAACTCCCCGTCCCCCTCGTAGTGGACGTCGATTCCCGTGCAGTTCGCGAAGTCCGCCCAGGTCTCTTCGAACAGGTCGGCCTCCCGGTCCCGGTTCTCCGCGTAGACGGTGACCTTGGTGCCGGGGTGGTTGCCGTACCTGGCGTACGGCCCACAGTCCACGGCGGTGTGCGACTGCGAACCACTGTCCTCCGGAACACCGCAGGCGGTGGCAAGGGCGGCGAGGGCGATGACGGCGAGCGCGAGCCTCGCGCCGAACCTCATGGGTGTAGCTCCTCCGATCGCCCCCCGAAGGATCCTCGGGGGCGATCAGAAGCTACCAGCGCTCGAACATTATCGACTAATCGTTCGATCCTGAACGATCGGGTCAGTGAGCGGTGGACCTGGCCGCGTCCTGGATCAGCTCCGCCACGGCCTTGGGCTGGGCAAGCATGACCAGGTGGGAGGAGTCGACCTCGACGGTGGTCATGCCGGCGCGCTCATAGCCGAAGCGCTCCACATCGGGGTTGATCGTGCGGTCGGAGGAGGCGACCAGGCCCCACGAGGGCTTGGTCTTCCACGCCGCGACAGGCGCCGCCTCCGAGAAGGCACGTGCGGCCAGGGGGCGCTGGGAGACGGCGAGCACCGCGGCGAGGTCGGGGTCGACGTCCGCCGCGAAGAGGGCGGGGAACTTCTCGATCTCCACCGAGACGTCGGTGCCGGTCTCGGTGGAGCCGGCCACCGGGAACGGGGTGTAGACGAGCGCGTCGGCGAGGCCGGAGTCGGGGAAGCGGCCCTGCAGCTCGCCCAGGCTCTCGCCTTCCTCCAGCGCGTATCCCGCGAGGTACACCAGTGCGCGGACGTTGTCCTCCGTCCCGGCGAGGGTGATGACGGCACCGCCGTAGGAGTGCCCGACCAGGATCACGGGGCCTTCGACGGCGCGGATCACCGAGGCGATGTACGCGGCGTCGTCGACGAGGCTGCGGTTGGGCACCGCCGGGGCCACCACTTCCAGGCCGGCGGCGGTCAGCTCGGGGATGACGCGGGCGAAGCTGGAGGCGTCGGCGAAGGCGCCGTGGACCAGGATGACGGTGGGGCGGGCGTGTCGGGGCATGGGGGAACTCCTCGGTGCGTGACGGGGGGGGGGATGGGGCTGGTTCTGGGGCTGCGGCTGCGGCTGCGGCTGCGGCTGCGGCTGCGGGAGATGGATGCGCGGTGTTTCACAGGCCGAAGCGGGCGCGCCTCGCCTCGGGCACCAGGTCGGTGTACTCGGGGTGCTTGCCGATCCAGCCCCGGATGAAGGGGCAGTACGGCAGGACGCGCAGCCCACGGGCCCGGGCGTCGTCGAGCGCTCCCCGGGCAAGGAGACCGCCCAAGCCCTGGCCGGCGAACCGGCTGTCGATCTCGGTGTGGATGAAGGCGATCTCGCCCTCCGAGAGGTGGTACTCGGCGAAGCCCGCGGTCTCGGTGCCGTCGTCGCCGGCGAGGATCTCGTACCGAGACTTCTGGGGCCGGTCCGTCACCTGCGGTTCCATGGGTGCTCCTGTGCGGTCGTGGTGTGACGGGGTGGGTGGGCGTGGTCAGAGCGTGCGGCGCACGCCCGCCTGGCGTTCCAGGTTGCGGAGCTGGACGGCCAGGTCGCCTTCCACTGCGAGGTGGGCGGGGCCGCTGCGGCCGATGGGCAGGACCTGTTCGCTGCGCATGTCCTCGAGCATCAGGGCGAACGCCGTGTACATCGCCACCAGCGCCACCACGAGGCCGAGCGCACCGGACGTGCGCGTCAGCCATTCGGCGCCGGTGATGCCCCCGAGACCGGTGGCCGCCCAGCGAGGCAGGGAGACCGCGAGGACGAGCCACAGCGCGCGCTTGGGCCGGGTCACGGCGGTCATCAGGGCCCCGAAGCAGAGGAGCGCCAGGTTGAACACGCCGAGAACCTGAAGGCCGTCGGCCGCGTCGCTGAGCATGATGAGCGAGTAGGGCAGCCAGCTGCCGGCGAAGACCGCCATCAGCGTCGCCGCGATCACGTCACGGGCGCCGAAGGCCAGGAAACTCACCAGGAGTTGGAGGACGAAGGCCGGAAGCACGGTGAAGGCGACGGCGGCGCGGGCCGCCTCGTCGAAGAGCCCGAGCTGGAGGCAGCCCGTCATCACGGAGGCGATGGCTATCGTGAAGAAGCCGAGCGGCATGGGTGAGGCGATGGGGCGCAGATTGATCCGTGTCATCGACCGGAGGTCCGGTTCGAAACGGCGTTCCGGGGGCGTGTCCGGCGAGGCCGCCGGGGTGTCGCCGCTGTCGGCGGCGGGGGAGGCTGCGGACATCGGGTGGATCTCTCTTTCAGTGCTCGAAGCAGGGGTCGACGAAGGACGGCGTCGTGTCGGGGACGGAGCCGCGGGCGACGCGCCAGCGGCGGTGCTGCTCTGATTCGGCGACGGCCTCGGCCACGGCCGATGCCTGGCGGGCACCGCTCTGGTAGCCGCCGAAGTGGGCCACCGGGCTCCACTCGGGGCTCACCCGCGGGATGGCCTCGTCGAGTCCCTCGTACTCGGCGGTCGCGTAGACGATGCGGCCGCCGACGACGGTGAGGACGGACTCGATGTCGGGAATGACGTCCTCGGGGACGGTGAGGAAGTCGTCGGAGAGGATCACCAGGTCGCCGTAACACCCCTCTCGCAGGGCTCCCTTGACGTCCTGCTCGCCGGTGAGCTGCGCTCCGCCCCGGGTGTAGAGGCCGAGGGCGGTCTCCCGGTCGATCAGGTTCCCCGCCGGGTAGAGGGCCGTGCCGCCGACGGTGCGCCCGGTCACCAGCCAGTGGAGTGCGACCCACGGGTTGTACGAGGAGACGCGGGTGGCGTCGGTTCCGGCGGCGACGGTCAGACCTCGGTCGAGCATGGCCCGGACCGGCGGGGTGTGGGCGGCGGCCTCGGCGCCGTAGCGGTCGCGGAAGGCGGTGCCCTGGAAGGACATGCGGTTCTGGACGGACACGGCGCCGCCGAGGGCCGCGATCCGGTCCAGGCTGTCGGCCGTGACGGTCTCGGCGTGGTCGAAGAGCCAGCGGTTGCCGCCGGGGAAGAGTCCTTCCGCCGCGAGCTTCTCGAAGACGGCAAGGTCGCGGCGGATCGTCTCGTCGTAGGTGGCGTGGAGGCGGAAGCCCCAGCCGTTCTCAAGGAGGAGCCGGACCGCCTTCTCGAACTCGGCCTCGTATCCTGCGGCGAGCTCGGGGCGGGGTTCGGAGAAGTTCTCGAAGTCGGCGGCGGCCCAGGTGAGGTTCTCGCCCGCGCCGTTGAGCCGGAGCCACTCGTCCCCGTCGCCGGGCTTGACCATCTCGGTCCAGCGCTTCAGGTCGGCGAGCTCCTGACCTGCCGTCTGCGGGAAGAGGTGATAGGCGATCCGGAGGGTCAGCTCCCCCGACCTGGCGAGGTCGACGACCGTGGCGTAGTTGTCGGGGAAGTTCTGGAAACCGCCGGCGGCGTCGACCGCGGACGTCAGTCCGAAGCGGTTCAGCTCACGCAGGAAGTGACGGGTCGACGTCCGCTTGTCGGCCTCGTCCAGCGTCGGCGCCTTGGCCAGGGTCGAATAGAGGATGAGGGCGCTCGGCGCCGCGAGCAGGACGCCGTTGGGTTCGCCGTCCCGGCCGCGTACGATCTGCCCGCCGCGCGGGTCGGGGGTTTCCCGGGTGAATCCGGCGGCCTTGACGGCGGCCCGGTTCATCAGCGCCGACTGGTACAGGTGCAGGACGAACACGGGGGTGTCGGGGGCGGCGGCGTTCAGTTCGGCGACGGTCGGCATCCTGCGTTCGACGAACTGTTCGGCGGTCCAGCCGCCCACGACCCGGATCCACTGCCCCTTGGGGGTACGGCCGGCCTGCTCCCGCAGCATGGCCAGGGCGTGGCGCAGACTGCGCACCCCGTCCCAGCGCAGCTCCAGGACGTAGTTCAGGCCGCCCCTGATGACGTGCAGGTGCGAGTCGTTCAGTCCGGGGATCACCCGGCGGCCGAGGGCGTCGACGACCTTGGTCCCCGGCCCTACGAGGTGGAGGAGGTCGTGGTCGTCGCCGAGGGCCGCGACCCGGCCGTCGCGGATCGCGACGGCGCGGGCCTCGGGGCGGTCGGGGTCGCCGGTGAAGACCTTGGCGTTGCGGACGAGGAGGTCGGCGTGCTCGTGCTCCCTACGCGGGGCGGGGACGAGGCCCGCCACCGGCATGCTCGTCGTCGGCCCGGTCATGCGAGGGCCTTGCGCAGGGTGTCGACGGCGAGACCGATGGCGAGTTCCGCGCCCCGCGTCTCGCGCAGCGCGTTCAGCATGACGAAGTCGTGAATGACCCCCTGCACACGCAGGGCGGTGACGGGAACTCCGGCGGCGCGGAGCTTCGCCGCGTACGCCTCGCCCTCGTCGCGCAGGACGTCGGCCTCGGCGGTGATGACCAGGGCGGGCGGCAGGCCGGTGAGCTGCTCGGTGGTGGCGCGCAGCGGCGAGGCGGTGATCTGCGCGCGCTCGGCCTCTTCGGTCGTGTACTGGTCCCAGAACCACTTCATGGCGTCCCGGCGCAGGAAGTAGCCCTCGGCGAAGGCGTGGTACGAGTCGGTGTCGAGGCTCGCGTCGGTGACGGGGTAGAAGAGGACCTGCTGGGTGAGGCGGACGTCTCCGCGCTGCTTGGCCATGAGGGTGAGGGCGGCGGTCATGTTGCCGCCGACCGAGTCGCCCGCGACGGCGATCCGGGTGCCGTCGAGGTCCTTGTGGTGTCCCTCGCGGGCGATCCACTGGGCGACGCTGTAGTTCTGCTCGATGGCGACGGGGTAGCGGGCCTCGGGCGAGAGGTCGTACTCGGGGAACACGACGGCCGCCCGGGTGCCGACGGCGAGTTCGCGGACGAGCCGGTCGTGGGTGTGGGCGTTGCCGAAGACCCAGCCGGCGCCGTGGATGTAGAGGATGACGGGGAGCGGGCCGGTGGCGCCGCGCGGGCGGACGATCCGGGCGCGGACGTCGCCGGTCGGGCCGCCGTGGACGGTGATCCACTCCTCGTCGACCTCGGGCAGGGGGACGCCCTCACCGCTCTGGACACCGTCCACGGCCTTACGGCCTTCGGCGACGGGGATCTGGTAGAGGTACGGCGGCTGGGCGGTGGCGTCGGCGAAGGCCTGGGCGGCGGGTTCGAGGATCGGACGGTTCGTCATGAGGGGTTCTCCTTCTGGGGATGTACGAGAGGGCGCGGGTCGGGGGCTCAGCGGGTCGCCCGTACGGCGGCGAGGATCACGTCGGTGACCACGGCCGGACGGGAGACGGCCACGGCGTGCGACGCGTCCACTTCGGTGATGCGCGAGCCGGCGCGCCGGGCCATCCACCGTTCGGCGGCCGGCGGGATGTTCTTGTCGGCGGTGGCGATCAGCGCCCAGGACGGGATCGTCTTCCAGGCCGCTTCCCCGGCCTTCTCCTCCAGCGCGGCGGTGGCGACCGGGCGCTGGGTCGCGGCCATGACGGCCGCGTCGGCGGTGGGGACGTCGGCGGCGAACTGCCGGTGGAACTTGGCGCGTTCGATGACGAGTTCGGTGCCGGTGCCACCGCCGGGCAGCGGGTACGACCGGGGGTTCACCGTGTCACCGAGGGTGGAGCCGGGGAACTTGGCGGCGAGCTCGGCCGCGCTCTCGCCCTTGTCCGGGGTGAACGCGGCGATGTAGACGAGCGCCTTCACACGGCTGTCGCCCAGCGCGGCGCCACTGATGACGGCGCCGCCGTAGGAGTGGCCGACCAGGACGACGGGTCCCTCGACGGCGGCCAGCACGCTGCGCAGGTAGGCGGTGTCCGCGGCGAGACCGCGCAGCGGGTTGGCGGGGGCCAGGACGGGGTAGCCGACGCGCTGCAGCCGCCTGATCGTGCCGCTCCAGCTGGAGGCGTCGGCGAACGCCCCGTGAACGAGGACGATCGTGGGCTTGGGTCCATGCCGGTCGGTGCCGGCGGCGGCCGGGCCGCTCGCGGGTGCGGCGGGTGCGGCGGGTACGGCGGGTGCGGCGCCCATCAGGGCGGCCAGCGTGGCCGGCAGGGCGAGGGCGAGGGTGCGCCTCTTGGGATGCATGAGGGATTCCTGTCGGGTGGTGAGGCATTCGGGTGTGCTCGGGCGGGCGGGGGTGTGCCGGTCGGGCGGAGGTGTGCGCCGATCGGGCGGAGGTGTGCGCCGATCGGGCCGAGCGGGTGCGGCGGTCGGGCGGGGCCTCGCCTCAGAGGCCGTACGCCTCCAGGAGCCGGAGCCAGACCTCGCTCACCGTCGGGAAAGCGGGGACGGCGTGCCACAGGCGTTCGATCGGGACTTCTCCCACGATGGCGACCGTGGCCGTGTGGATCAGCTCGGTCGCCATCGGGCCGGTGAGCGTGCAGCCGACGACGACCCCCCGCGTCTCGTCGACGACGAGCTTGGCGTGACCGCGGAAGTCGTCCGCGTACAGCGCGGCTCCCGCGACGTCGTCGATGCGGTACTCCACCGCGCGTACCGCGATGCCCGCTTCGCGTGCCGCGCGTTCCGTGAGGCCGACGCTCGCGACTTCAGGACGGGTGAACACGGCCTGCGGTACGGCCATGTGGTCGGCCTCCGCGCTCCACGGCTGTCGGCCGCCGGTGACGGCCGGGCGCCCCGCTGCCCGCTCGGCGATCGCCGCGGCGCAGGCGCGGGCCTGGTACTTGGCCATGTGGGTCAGCGGCGCACGGTGATTCACGTCGCCGACGGCATAGAGCCAGTCTCCGTCGAGGGCGGTGACGCGGCAGGTGTCGTCGACCGGGAGCCAGTCGCCCGCCGGCAGTCCGACGGAGTCCAGGCCGAGGTCTGTGGTGCGCGGGCGCCGCCCGACGGCGGCGAGGACCTCGTCGCAGACGAGGGCGGTGCCGTCGTCCGTGTTCACGGTCACCGTGCGGGTGGCGGCGTCACGGGCGACCCGGACGGCCGACACCCCGAAGCGGATCGTGACGCCCAGATCACTCAGCCCCCGCGCGACCTCTTCACCGGCACACGGCTCCCAGCCGGTCAGCAGGGCCTGGTCGCGGACGAGCAGGGTGACGGAGGAGCCGAGCGAGCGCCACGCGGTGGCCATCTCGCAGGCCACCACTCCCCCGCCGATGACGACGAGTCGCTCGGGCACCGCGTCGGCCGTGGTGGCCTGCCGGTTGGTCCACACGCCGATCCGGTCGAGCCCTTCGACCGGCGGAAGGGCGGGCTCCGTGCCGGTGCAGACCACGACCGCGAGCCGGGCCCGCAGGGTGCGGACCGTACCGTCGGCCCCGTTCACCTCCACCCGCCGCTCTCCGGCGAGCCGTCCGTGCCCCCGTACGAGGGCGATGCCCGCACCGTCGAGCCAGTCGGCCTGGCCGGTGTCGTCACCGCGACCGGTGAACCGGTCACGCCGGGCCAGGACCCGTGCCGGGTCGAGCGCCCCGGTCACCGACTGCCGTGCCCCGTCGACCGACCGGGCGGCCTCCCGGGCGGCGCCGGGTCGCAGCAGGGCCTTGCTCGGTATGCAGGCACGGTAGGAACACTCGCCGCCGACCGCCTCGGCCTCGACGACGACGGCGGTCAGCCCCGACCGGACGAGCCGGTCGGCGGCGACCTCGCCGCCCGGCCCGCCGCCGACCACGACGACGTCGTACGTGTCCTCCATCAGCCGCGCACCAGAGGCGTGTCCACCAGGTGCTCGGCCAGGAACCACACCTGCGCCTCGCCGGTGCGGATGACGTCGGAGACGAGCAGGTCGGTGCTGCCCTCGTCGCCCTCCGCCGAGATGCGGTCGGCGGCGTCCCGCGCGTCGATCAGGATCCGCTCGTGCGCGTCGAGGAGCCGCGACAGCATGACGGGTACCGGCTCCACACCGTCCGGCGGCCGGGGAATGGCGGTCAGCTCCGCGACGTGACGCGGGTCGCCCACGGCGACGCCGCCGAGGCTCTGGATCCGCTCGGCCAGCGCGTCCACGATGGCCAGTTGGGCGTCCGCGTGCTTGTCCAGCATGAGGTGGAGCGAGTAGAAGGTCGCCCCGCGCATGAGCCAGTGGTGCTTCTTGTAGAGGGAGTACAGGATCTGCGTGTCGGCGAGTACGCGGTTCAGCCGCTGGCAGGCGTACATGCGGGTGTCGTGGCCGAGGCCGATCGGCAGCTGCTTGAGGGTGCCGAACGCCTGGGTCTCGGCGCCCTTCTGGTGCAGCAGCGGCTGGCCGCCGCCGTGCGGGGTCGTGAGGGTGTCCATCGGGTGCTCCTGTTGGGGAGAGAGGGTGGGAAGGGCCCGGCCGCCCGGTCGGGGGTACGCGGGCGGCCGGACCGGTCTGCGCGGCTCGCGCTCAGCGCTCGGCCATCGCCGGGGCGGCCGGCCGGTGCAGTACGAGCCGGGTGAGGAGCCCGCTGCCGAGGCCGGTCGCGAGCGCGAGGGCCGCCCACCACAGTGGGTACGGCGTGAGGCCGAGGGCCGCGTCGAGGGACCAGGCGCCGGGGCCGGTGGCGGCGAGGGCGGCGGCGGTGCCGATGAGGACGAGCGGGTACTCGTATCCGTCGTTCTGCACCCAGAGCCCGTGGCGCCATTTCACGGTGAGCGCGACCGTCATGACCCCGATGGCGCCGGTCGCGGCGAGCGGGGTCAGGAGGCCGGCGGCGAGCAGCAGGCCCGATCCGATCTGACCACCGCCCGCCGCCAGTGCGGTGACGGCACCGCCGCGGAAACCGTCGGCGCGGAACTCCTCCGTGCCGCCCTCGAGTCCCCTGCCGCCCAGGTGCGAGCTGATCTTCTGCACACCGTGGCCGGCGACGAGCAGTCCCACCAGCAGACGCAGGATCAGAATGCCGGTGTCCACAGGGGTCAGCCGGCGGCGTGCGCGCCGATGACGCTCTGCGCGTACACGACGCCCAGGCCGTAAGCGCCCGCGTGGGCCTTGACGATCTCCATGACCGCGCCGTACGACTCCTGACGCGCCCAGTCGCGCTGCAGCTCCAGGAGGACCTGCACCCAGGTCACCGGGACGGCGCCGGCGGCGATCATCCGCTGCAGCGCGTGCTCGTGGGCGGCCGGGCTGACGCCACCGGAGGCGTCGGAGACCACGTACACCTCGTATCCCTGCTCAAGCGCGGAGAGAGCGGGCAGCACGAGGCAGACCTCGGTCCACAGGCCGGACAGGATGATCTTCTTGCGGCCGGTCGCCTTGACCGCCGCCACGAGCGCCTCGTCCTCCCAGGCGTTCATCGTCGTACGGTCGATGACCTCGTTCTTGGGGAACACCTCGGCGAGCTGCGGCAGCAGGGGCCCGGAGAACGACTCGGCGGCGACCGTGGTCAGGACGGCCGGCACATCGAACGCCTGAGCCGCCTTGGCGAGACCCACGGTGCTGTTGATGATCGCGGCGCGATCGCCGCTCCCGGTGCCGAAGAACATCTGCGGCTGGTGGTCCACGAAGAGCATGACCGAGTTGTCGGGCGTGAGCAGATCCTTGCTCGGGGCGGCCTGCACCTTGTTGATGTCGAACATGAGGGGTCCTCTCGAAGCAATCGGTAACGTGCCCGCCACTCCGCGGCTCGGCACTTCTTCAAGCTACGAGCGACCCGACCGACCGCATTGACCTCCTGCGCCCAGGGGTTGGCACGACAGCGCACAACCGGTCGAGGACGAGATCCGCTCAGTGTCACGGGCGCGAACGCGCAAGGTCGCGACACCGGCGCACTCGCCCCGAGACCCCTCCGAAACGGCCCGTCACCACACCCCGACCCAACGAAGGGCCGCCTCCGCTCGATGGGGATGGTCTGCGTCAGTTCGTACGTGACACCGGCCAGCGGACCGTCACACCTCTCGCGGGTGAGTGCGGCGGCCTACCCCAGGGGCTGGGGACCGGCGTCGAGCCCCAGGCGTCGGGCGTCCCGGTCCGGGCGGATGGCCGCCAGGGCGAAGGCGCCGGCCGCGAGCATCACCGCGCCGGCGACGAGGAAGGCCGTGGTGTAGCCGACGGCCGGGGTGTCGGCGGTGTCGATGAGGTGGCCGGTCAGGAACGGCGCCACGAGTCCCGGCAGGGTCCCGATCCCGGCGACGATGCCGAAGACGGCTCCGCGCTGGGCAGGGGGGACGACCTCGGCGGTCGTCATGTAGTGGAGGGGGATGGCGATCGCGGTACCGCCGAAGGCCAGCGCGATCAGCACCAGCCGGGGGCCGGACGCCTCGACGAACGGGAACGCCGTCATCGCGCACCCCGCCACGCACACGGCGATGCTCTGCGCCGCCCCGCTGGACCAACGGCTGCTCACACCACGGGATTTCAGCGCGTCCACGAACGGGGAGACCGCCAGCAGCAGCACGAGTCCGAAACCGGACATGACACTGATGGCGGTCGCGGAGGCCGCCGCCGACATGTCCATCTGCGTCCTGAAGTAGGCGGGCAGCCAGGCATGGCTGAGGGACAGCGCCCACGCCGCTCCGAAGGCGCTGGCGATGCTGCCGAGTACGGTGCCGGTCAGCAGGATCCTGCGGTAGGGCAGCCGGAGCCCGCCGGACCCGGCGGCCGTGTGCTTGTGGTCGTACGGGCCGTCGTGGCCGACGCGCCACCACAGCAGCGCCCAGCAGACGCTGACGACGGCGAGCACGGCGTAGGCGGAGCGCCAGCCGAAGTCGTCGATCAGCCAGGTGACCAGGGGCGCCGCGATGAGCGTGCCCAGGGCCGCGCCGCCGATCTGGAGGGCCGAGGGCAGGGCGCGGCGCTCCGGCGGGAACCACTTGTAGAGGGCGTGCATGGACATGGACGCGGCCGGCCCCTCGGCGGCACCGAGCAGGATGCGGCCCGCTATCAGGGTCGGGACCGTGGCCACCACGAGGACCGGGAGCTGGGCCACGGCCCACAGCACGGTCATGGCGAACAGCAGAACCCGGCTGGAGATCCGGGTGGAGACGAATCCGACGAGGAGTCCGGAGATGCTGAAGAGGAAGTAGAAGGAGCTGGAGATCAGGCCGTAGGTGCTGTTGCTGAGGTCGAGTTCCTCCATGATCGGGACGGCGGCGAGGCCGAGGACCGACTTGTCGGCGAAGTTGATGACCATGAAGGCCACGATCATCGCCATGATCAGCCAGGCTCCGCGGCGGTCGGGTGCCGGGGCGGCGATGTGCCGGGACTGCGCGGCGGCGGTACGGGGTGCCATGGGGCGACTCCTGCGGATGCGGGTGGAGCAGGGGGTCGTACGGGTGGGCGGTGGTCCCCCGTGGCCGCGGGCCCGCTCGTCGGAGCGGGGGCCCGTGGCACCGCCCTGGGCACCAAGGGGTCGGTCAGAAGAGGCCCTTGGCGATCGCGTTCTTGTGGATCTCGGTGGTTCCGGTGACGATCCGGAACATCCGCAGGCTGCGGAAGATCTGTTCGACCTCGTGGCCGCGGGTGAGCCCGGCCTTGCCGTGGATCTGGACCGCCTGGTCGGCGACGCGGAAGGACGCCTCGGAGGTGAAGAGCTTGCACATGTTGGCCTCGACGGAGACGTTGTCCCCGCGGTCGGCCTTCGCCGCGGTGGCCATCACCATCGCGCGGGCGGCGTAGATCTCGGTGGCCATCTCGGCGATCTTGTGGTGGATGGCCTGATGGGCGAGGAGCGGCTGCCCGAAGACGACGCGGTTCATGGCGTACTCGACCGACAGGTCCCAGGCGCGACGGGCGGCGCCGATGAGGGACGGGCAGTGCAGCAGACGGTTGAGGGTGATGCGGCCGATGCCGATGCGCAGGCCCTGGCCGATCTCACCGAGGAGGTTCGCGGCGGGGATCCGGCAGTCCTCGAAGACGAGGTCACCCTCCATCTGCTGTCCGGACATGGGGACTTCACCGTCGAGGACACGGCAGCCGGGGGTGTCCAGGTCGACGAGGAACGCGCTGTAGGCCTCCTCGCTGCCGGCCATGCGGGCGACGACGATCGCGAAGTCCGCGAAAGGGGCGGCCGAACTGAACACCTTCTTGCCGTTGAGGACGTAGGTGTCCCCGTCCGGGGTGGCGGTGGTCGTCATCCGGCGTACGTCGGAGCCCGCGTCCTCCTCCGTGATCGAGAAGCAGCAGGCGCGCTCGCCTCGGACGACGGGCATCAGGTAGCGCTCACGCTGTTCCTCGGTGGCGTACTTCACGATCGCGCCGACGCGCAGCGGACCACCCATGTCGCCGAGGACGGAGTGGGAGAGAGCGGCACCGGAGGCGGTCAGCTCCTCCTTGAGGGCGCAGAGCTCGTAGAAGCTCAGGCCTTGGCCGCCGAGCTCGGGGGGCAGGCTGATGCCGTAGAAGCCGAGTTCCGCGCTGCGCTTCCAGACGTGTTCGAGGGTGGTGCGGTCGAGCTTGGTCTCCGCGGTGATGCCGTGCTCGCGCTCGTACGGGATGAGCTCGTCGCGGAGGTAGGCGCGCAGTCGGACGACCAGGTCCTGGAGGCGCGGATTGTCGTCGTAGGAGGGTTCGAGGGTGAAGGGCATGCCTGGGGTCCTGTTCAGTTGACGCGGCGCTCGGCGCCCGCCCAGTAGCGGTCGCGGATGGCGCGGCGGTCGATCTTGCCGTTGGGGTTGTGCGGCAGGGCGGCGACGAATTCGACGGAGCGGGGCTTCTTCATGCGGGCCAGGTGCTCGGCGCAGAAGTCGATGAGGCCGGCCTCCGTGAGGGTGGCGCCGTCACGCGGCACGACGACCGCCTTGACGGCCTCGCCCCACTGCTCGTCCGGGACGCCGACGACGGCCGCCTCGTAGACGTCGGGGTGCTGGTGCAGGACGGACTCGACCTCGACGGCATAGATGTTGAACCCGCCGGAGACGATCATGTCCTTCTTGCGGTCGACGATGAAGACGTAGCCGTCGGAACGGCGGCGGGCGAGGTCGCCGGTGAGGAACCAGCCGTCCCGGAAGGTCTCCGCCGTGAGGTCGGGTTCGTTGTGGTAGCCGGGGACGACATCGGGGCCGCGTACGGCGATCTCTCCGATCTCCCCGTCGGCGACGGGTTGTCCGCTGTCGTCGACGACGGCGACCTCGGCCTCGGCGAGGGGACGGCCGCAGGACAGCAGCAGCTCCTCGTCCTTCCCCTCGATCGCCCGTCGGTGGTCCTCGGTGGAGAGGAAGAGCACTCCGGACGTGGTCTCGCCGCACCCGTAGCCCTGGGAGAGAACAGGGCCGAAGAGGTCCCAGGCGGCCCTGATCCGGGCCGAGGACATGGGCGCGGCACCGTAGATCAGCTGGCGCAGGCTGGAGAGGTCGTAGTCGCGGGCGTTCGGCAGCGCGAGCACGGTGTTGACCATCGTCGGCACGACGAAGGCGTGGGTGGCGCGCTCGCGCTGGACGGTGGCGAGGAAGTCCTCGGCGTCCCAGCGAGGCAGCACGATCGCGCAGCCGCCGGCGAAGAAGATGCCCATCAGCGGCATGCCCGAGGCATGGGTGACCGGTCCGGCCAGGATCTGCCGGTCTCCGGGGCCGACCCGGGTGTCGGCGCTCATCACCGACTTGCGCATCAGGGCGAGCCGGTTGCCGTAGGTCTGGACCGCCGCCTTGAGTTTGCCGGTGGAGCCCGAAGTGAAGTGCAGGACGGCGATGTCGCCCTCGTCGCACTCCGTCTCGACGGGTTCCGGCTCGGTGCCCGCGAGCGTCTCGGTGTAGCCCGGGCCGAGATCGCTCGGGCCGTCGTAGCCGATGACGGTCCTCACGGCCGTGCCGGGCATCGCCGCTCGGGCGATGTCGAGATGGGCGGCGTCCGTCAGCAGCAGCCGCGCGTCGGACTCGGCGAGCAGGTGAGCCACCTCGGCGGCTCCGAGCCTGGCGTTGATCGGCGCGCGAGCCAGGCCGGCCTTGTAGAGGGCGACTTCCGTGACGACCAGTTCCGCGCGGTTGCCGGCGAGGGTCGCCACACGGTCGCCCCGGCTCAGGCCGAGCGCGCGCAGCGCCGTCGCGAGCCGGTCACTGTGGTCGTCGAGTTCCGCGTACGTCAGCCGGGCGGGTCCGCAGACCACGGCCTCGGCATCGGGTTGGTGGCCGGCAGTCCGGCGTACGTACCGCCCGAAGTTCATCGCACCTCCAGAGTTTCCGAACAATCTGTTCGGTAGCAAGCTTGATGTTCGGCAACGTAAAGGCAGCGTTAGGGTCAGGTCAACGGTCCGGACGAGAAGGAAACGAAGTGGACATGAAACCCGCGGGAGACCGCCGCGTCCGCAGGACGCGCGCCGCACTGCGCCAGGCCCTGGTCGAACTGGTCCTGGAGAAGGGGTTCCACGCGATCACGGTCGAGGAGATCACCGAACACGCCGACGTCGGCCGCGCCACCTTCTACGCGCATTACCGCGACAAGGAGGACCTCCTGGTCGGCATCGTCCGCGACCTCGCCGAGGACCGCGAACGCCTCCTGCCGGCGGTCCGGCAGGCGCACGCCGAGGGGTTCACCGGACTGCCGGTGAAGTACATCTTCGAACACGCCGAGCAGGAGAAACCCGTCTACCAGGTCGTCCTTCGAGGCGAGGGCGACGGACGGGCCCTGCGCGAGTTCACCGACCTCATCCGCGCGCACGCCGAAGCGGCCTTCCGGGCGCGGACCGAGCAGCTCGCGGTGACACCGAGGATCCCCCTCGACGTCGTCGCCCGGGCCTGGACCGGCGAACTCATCGGCCTGCTGACCTGGTGGGTCGAGAACGACACCGGCTACAGCGCCGCCGAGATCACCGCCCACCTGCGCGACCTGTCGGTCTACGGCCGCGTCTGGGCCACCGGCCTCGCCCCGTCCGACGCCCCGGGAGCCCTCGACGTCACCCCCTGAACCACCCCGCCCCACGCGAACTCATCCGCTCGCACCCGACACCTCTGGTCGAGTTACCAGACAGCATGTACGGTAACTCGACCAGAAGGCGCAAGACTGAGCGGAGCGGACGCATGGCAGGCATTTCCTCCTTGGCCGACCTCGTGTGGGCGCGGGGATACACCGATCCGGTCTGGGCCCGACGCCACACCATCTCGGGTCGAGAACTCGTTCCCAGCCGCCGTGTCTGGCGGGGCTCAGGCAGCGCCGCCCCGCTGCCCACCGCACCGGCCGGCGCCCTCGACGGCCTCGCGTTCACGGGACCCCGCGGTCAGTCCCGCACGCTCGCGGAGCTGCTCGCCGAGGCCGAGACCGACGCCCTGCTGGTCATGCACCGGGGCCACGTCGTCCACGAGCAGTACCTCCACGGGTACGAGCCCCACGTCCCGCACTTCAACGCCTCGGCCGCCAAGTCCTACCTCGGCCTCGTCGCCGCGGTCCTCGCCCACGAAGGGCAGCTCGACCGCGGCGCCCGGGTCGACACGTACGTCCCCGAGCTCGCCGGTACCGCGTTCGGCGAAGCCCAGGTCGACCAGCTCCTCCACATGGGCACGCAGATGAGTTACGCGGGCCGCCCGTATGACAAGGCACTCGAAGCCCAGCGCTACTTCGCTGTCCTCGCCCCCCAACTACGCCCCTACGGCTACACCGGGCCGGCCACGATCCGCGAACACCTCGCAACCGCCCGGGCGACCGGCGAGCCGGGCACCGGTTTCCGCTACGAGAACGGCAACGTCGAGGCCCTCGCCGAGGTCCTGCGCCGCGTCACCGGCACCACCACCTCGGCCCTGCTCTCCGAGATGATCTGGTCCCGCATCGGCGCCGAGGAGGACGCCTACTACCTCCTCGACGCGGAGGGCTCCGAGGCCGCCTGCGGCGGATTCAGCGCCACCGCCCGCGACCTGGCCCGCCTCGGCGAGCTGATCCGCTGCGGCGGCGCGATCGGCGACCGCCAGATCGTCCCCGAGGCCGTCGCCTCGACCATCGTCTCCGGTGTCCCCGACGGCTACCCCCGCCACGTGCGCTTCCCCGCCGCGCCTCCCGACGCGCCCGCCACGCTCTCGTACCACGACTTCTGGTGGATCCCGAACGACCCGTACGGCTCCTTCATGGCCAGCGGCATCCACGGCCAGCGCCTCTTCATCTCCCCCGCGCTCGACCTGGTGATCGTCCACTACGCCTCCCAGATCGTCTCCCCGGCCGTCCCCCAAGTCCCCTTGGTCCAGGCGTTCCTGAAGATCGGCACACACCTGTGCGGCCGGCCAGACAAGCCCGCTGAGTGAGCGGGTGGGCGCGAGGACGGGTGACAGGCAAGGCAGGCCGCCCGACGACTCTCGGTCCGTGACCGCGCCCGGACGGGTCCTGGCACCGTCCACCGGGCCCGGTCGCGGCGAGCTGCTCCGCGAGCGTCCCGAGGAGTTCAGACGATGCGCGGGCTACGGCGTTCGACGAGGACGGTGTCGCGCCAGACGCCCTGGTGGCGCCCGATGCGCTCACGGGTGCCGATGACCCGGAAACCCGCGCGGGCGTGGACGGCGAGGCTGGCGGTGTTCTCGGGGAAGATGCCGGCCTGAACGGTCCAGATCCCCGCCGCCTCGGTCGAGTCGACGAGCGCGGCGAGCAGCGCGGAGGCGACACCGCGTCCCCGGGCACGGGGGTGCACGTACACGGAGTGCTCGACGACACCGACGTACGCGCACCGGTCGGAGACCTGCGAGGCGGCCACCCAGCCGAGCACCCGACCGTCCTCGTCGAGCGCGACGAAGCGATGCTCGGACAGTTTGGCCGCGTCGAACTGCGCCCAGGTCGGGGCGGTGGTCTCGAAGGTGGCGTCGCCCTCGTCGATCCCGGCCTGGTAGATCGCGACGACCTCGTCGGCATGGGCGGCTGTGAGGGGTGCGAGGGCGATGGTGCGGGCAGCTGATCCGGTCATGGGGCGGAGTCTCCCAGACCGAGACCTGAGCGGTGGAACGGCCCGGTGGAGAGTGGGGGCAGCGTCGACCAGGTGCCGTTCCCCAGCGCGGACGGCCGGCCGAAGACCGGCGAGGGATGGTCGACGGGCACGCATGCGCGCGTCCCCGTGGTGTCGACCAGCCAGTATCGGCTCTACCCCCGCCCCTCGTCGCTGTCGGCCGTCGAGACAACGAGGGCGGTCTCGTCGACGAAGCCGCCCGCCCAGTCCCAGCGGGCGGGCCGAATCGATGGATCTATGAGACGGACGGGGCGTGGAGCGATGAGTTTCGGGTGGGCCGGCGGTCTGCCTTGCATGGAGAACACTTCACGCATGGAGCCGATCGACCTGGGGGCGGCCGCGGAGCGCGTCGCCCGGCTCGCCGAGGACATCGGCGACGAGCGGCTCGACGATCCGACGCCCTGCCCCGAGTACGCGGTACGGGAACTGCTCGCTCACGTCGCCGGCCTCAGCGTCGCCTTCCGCGACGCCGCCCGCAAGCAGTTCGGGCCGACGACGGGCACACCGCCCGGCTCGACCCGTCCGGTACTGGCGGACGACTGGCGGACGGCCCTGCCGAAGGCGCTGGCCGAGCTGGCCGCCGCCTGGCGGGAGCCGGACGCCTGGGAGGGGGACACACAGGCGGGTGGAATCGACCTGCCGGCCGCTGTCATGGGCCGGATCGCACTCGACGAGCTGCTGATCCACGGCTGGGACCTGGCGCGGGCGACCGGCCAGAGGTACGAGGTGAGCGAGGAGGAACTGAGGGTCTCCGAGGCGCTGTTGACGCCGACCGACGACACCGCCGACGAGGGGTTCTTCGGCCCCGTCGTCCCGGTCCCGGACAGCGCGCCCCTGCTGGACCGCGTGATCGGCCTCAGCGGGCGCCGGCCCGACTGGCATCCCGCCTAGGCCGGGAGCGCCCCAGGCCGCCTCGCCGCCTGCCACCGGTCTGCGGCAGGCGGCAGGCGGCAGGCGGCAGGCGGCAGGCGGCAGGCGGCAGGCGGCCGGGATCGGTCGCGCCCCGCGATCCGGCGCCTCGTTGTCGTTCTTCACCTGGACCTCACCTGCCCGGCGCGGCCGCCCTGCGGTGCTTGAGGTTCACGGAGGCGGCCTTCGTCACGGCCGCGGGGTTCAGGAATCGCAGTGGGCCGATCAGGCGGGACGCGAAGAGATGCATGTGCCGCGCCAGCGACTCGTCGCGCACCGCCGCCGAGAACATCAGGCGTTCCATGGGGTTGAACGGGCGGGCCTTGGCGAAGTCGGCGGCCAGGCTCTGGTGGGCTGTCAGCCGGCGCCGGTGTGTGCGGGCGTACGTCGCGAGCGCCTTGTCGAGGTCGCCCCTGCCCGTCGCGGTCGAGGCGACCGCGTCCGTCAGCCATCGCGCGGACTCCAGGGCCCACCCGCAGCCCACTCCCCAGAGGGGGTCGCCGGTCAGGGCGGCGTCGCCGATGAGTGCGACGCCCGGTGCGGTCGCCCTGCGGCTGCGGAGGGGGTAGTCGATCGTGCCGATGATCTTCGTGACGCGCTCGGCGGAGTCGATGGGCGGCGCCTCGGGCAGGGCGCGGACGAATGCCAGGAAGTTGCCCTCCAGGTCCTCCCGGAAGGCCGGCAGTCGTTCCTTGTCCGGGACCACGGCCATGACCGTCACCCCGTCGTCGTTCGGGAACGCGTACGCCATGTCGGGTTCGAGGAACCAGGTCTGGGCGATCCCGCCGTGCAGCGGAAGGTTGCGGAAGTGCGCGAGGTAGGCGAACCGCGTGTTCTCGTACTGCCGGGTGGGCACTTCGGCGAACTTCGCCACGGCCGAGTCCTTGCCGTCGGCGCCGACGACCAGGCGGGCCCGGATCTCGCGCTCGCCCTGTGGTGTCGACGTACGCACCCCCACGGTTCGCCCGGCGTTCCGGACCAGTCCGGTCACCTGATGGCCGAGGAGCAGATCGACGCCCGGGGTCTCCGCCGCCCGGGACCTGATCAACGGGTCGAGGGTGCTGCGCCGGATGTTGTATCCGTACGGGAGCGGCGGGCCCGCCGCCGCGGCCCTCGGCTCGATCCAGCCCCAACGGGTGTGCCAGCGGGCCTCGTTGCGGACGGCTCCCGCCTTCTCCAGTGCGGGGACGAGACCGAGTTCGTCCAGGACCGGGTAGGCGTTGGCCGTGAGGGAGTGGGTACACAGCACCTTGTACGCGTCGGGGTCCGAGCGGCGTTCCAGCAGTGCGACGCGGACACCGCGCCGAGCGAGCAGGATCGCCGCAGTGCTGCCGGCGAGGCTGGCTCCGCTGATGACGACGTCGTAGCCGTGTCCCGTGCTCTCAGGCTTGGTCATGCGCTGAGCGCTCCCTTCGGGGTTCCCCAGGAGTGGTGTCCCGCTCATACTGTCAGGCACATGACCAAATGAGGCGCCCCTGGAACAGCGGGACACCGGGATCACCGGGACCGGCGGGCGAGGCCCGCCGGTCCCGCTCAGACCTGTGTCAGTTGATCGTCCATTGCTGCAAGGGCGAGCCCGTGTCGGGCTGTTGGGTGACCGCGGCCCCGTTGGCGGTGGACGCGGTGGTGAGCAGGAGGCCGCTCTTCACCGAGGCGACGGTGTACGCGCCGTTCGCCAGCCGCGTCACGGTCCAGCGCTGGTTGCCGCCGCCGGTGCAGGGCCATTGGATCACCTTGGCGCCGGCGGCCGTCGACCCGCTCTCGACGTCGGCACAGAGCCCCGACTCGGCGTTGGCGAGCTCGTAGGAGCCGTCGGTGCGGCGCGTGAACCGCCACGTCTGATTGGCGCCGCCGTTCGCGGTCCAGGTGACGAGCTGCGTACCGGCGGTGGTGCTGTGGCCCGGGTTGTCCAGGGCCTTTCCGCTAGCGCTGAGGGTGTGGTCGCCGTCGGCGATCCCGCCGGGGGCCTGGCCCACCGCCGTGAGGGTCAGGGTCTGCTCACTCGCCGTGCGCGTGCCGCCCACCGCGTTGCCCGTGCTGTTGGTCCAGGTACGGGTGGGGGTCGTCTCGGCCAGTCGGTTCGCGGCGGCGGACATGCCGACCACGAGGCCGCTGTAGCGGTTGACCAGGCGGTACGTGCCGTTCGGCGAACCGTCCACGGCGGACGCGCCGGGTATCACGAACCACTGCTGCCCCACGGTGGGACCGCCGGCCGGGGCCGCGGTGACCGTCGGCTTGGTGCCCCAGGCGCGGCTGCCCGTACTGGCGGAGTCGACGCCGAGGAGCTGCCCGGTGGCGGCGTTGGCGATCCTGTGCGACCCGTCTCCGTTGGCGGTGAAGATCCACGATTCCAGGCCCGCACCGGTGGCCGACGGTACGGACGTGGTGGCCGATCCGCCGGAGACCTGGGCGAGGACGCGACCGCCCGCGCCGGCGATGCGGTACGCCTTGCTCGGGTCGACGGGCGCGGCGGGCGCCGAGGTGTCGACCGCGAGATTGACGTACTCGCTCGACGTTCCGCCCGAGCAGCCGAAGGAGCAGTACGAACGGAAGTTCTTGCCGACGATCCCCGAGCCGGTCTTGTTCACCCCGTCGAGGAACCAGCGGTACCACGACGCGTTCTTGTAGGCGCCCGTGTCCCCGAGGCGGAACCATTTCTGGGTGGTGAGGTCGTCGGTGGCGTAGATCTCCTGGGGTGCGTTGCCGCTCTGGTCGACGGCCTGCGGCTCGCCGATGTACAGCCCCAGGTACGCGTTGTAGGTGATGTCCATGACGAACAGGGGGGATGTGGCGGGCATCTTGCCCGCCGCGACCTGCTGGCTCACCGTGCCGGAGTTCGCCGGGTCGTACTCGCCCCCGACGGGGGTGTAGCCGGTCGTGTCGGTGCCCCCCACCGGCGTCATGTTGCTCTCGCGGCCGCCGACACCGGGCTCGGTCCAGGCGCCGTCGTACCACTTCCTCCAGGAACCGGGCGCCATCTTCCCGGAGATGGGGGCGCGGGCCACATGCGCGTGGAAGGCCTTCCAGCCGCCGTTCTTCTCCACGATCCGTGAACCGTAGAAGGCGTAGAAGTACCCCGACGCGGTGTCGACGAACAGGCGCTGGTCACCGTCGCCGTAGTGGTACGTCTGCTGCGGGAAGGCCGCCGTGTCGCCCCGCTTCGTGCTGAACGGGGAGGTGATGACGTGGTCCTTGATGGTCCAGGTCCGGCCCTGGTCGGTGGAGACCGCGTAGTCGATGCCGTCGTAGTGGACGCCGTCACCGAAGGGCTGGGGCGTGAACTCGTTGTGGACCAGGCCGTACCAGTCGCCGGTGTCCGGGTCGACCCACACCCCGGCCAGGTCGCAGAAGTTCTTCTGGGAGTAGGACGATCCGGCCGGCGGGTAGGTGGACTTCAGACCGGTCGGACTGTTGTTGCACCGCCAGGTCGTGTCGTTGTTCCGGTCGTTGCCGTTCGCCGGGTTCACGGCGTCGCTGAGGGCGCTCGACCGGACGGCGGTGTCGAAGTTGCTCCCGGTGTAGAAGGTCCATCTGCGCTGCTGCGTCGATCCGTAGAGCGCGTGGGCCTGCTGGAAGTAGAACGTGCCGTCCTTGTCGATGTACGTCGCGGCCGGAGTGTCATCAGGGTGCGCCCACGACCCCTTCGCACCGACGGTGACGCTGTACGTGGCGGCGTTCGCGGCCGCCGGTGCGGACGTCGTCGCCGCTGCCGGCGCCGTCACCGCGGCGCCGCCTCCGACCATCGCGAGGGTCACGGCGACGACCGTACCGATCAGGCTTCTTCGAGGAGTTGACAAGGTGACTCCCTGGCTGGTCTCCGTGCGCAGCTCTTCATGGCGGCGCTACCTCGCCGACCGGAACCCTGCCGGGCACACACGGTGGCTGGGACCACAGAACCGCGCCGCACGGACCGTGCACATGGACACTCCTCCGCAGGGGCTTGGACTTTCCGGCCGAAGAGCTCGCGAGGGACGGTGGACCTGCCGAACGCCGGAAGTCACCGCTGCGGCAGCCGGTCCAGCTCCACCGCGCCCGTCCCTCCGTCACGGCGTCCAGTACCGCGCGAGCGCACCCTCCCGGTACGGTGCCGGGCTCACGCTGAGTTCGCCTGCGAAGGGGCGGTCGAGGACGAAGACCAGGAGCAGACTGAAGCCGATGAGGGCGGCGACGGAGGCGACGAAGAGGAGCTGGATCCGCAGCCTGCGCATGCCGTAGAGGAAGGTGAGCGGGATCAGGACGAGCGCGCCGCCGAACGCCAGGGCCTGGAGCAGCGGCGGCAGTTGCTGCTCCGCCATGGTCAGCCGGGCCCGGCGCTGGGAGGCGACGTCGTTCAGCTGGTGGACGGCCTCCTCGTAGAAGACCTCCTCGCGGGCGGTCTTCGGCTCGAACTCCTGGAGCACGTCGTAGACGGTCTGGAACGTGACGGCGGTGGACTCGTAACTCGGCGCTCCCTCGCGCATCAGCGGCCACTGGACTTCCACGACGGCGTGGACGTAGTCGCTCAGGGCGGCGTCGAGGCGGGCGCGGACCGGGGGCGGGAAGGCGGCGGCGTCACGCGCGATGAGGGCCATGTCCGTGGCCTCGGCCGCGACGATCGTCTGCGTGCTCTCCAGTTGCGTCCAGAGGGTGACGATGACGAAGGCGAGGATGATCCCGTAGATCGCGCCGAACATCCCCAGCGTCACCCCGACCATGTCATTGTGTTCGCCCTCCGCCAAGGAGGGGTACCTGCGGCGGAGCAGCACGCTGCCGGCGACGGCCAGGACGACGGTCCCGCCGACGGTGGCCACGGCCAGGGTGAAGGTGCTGAAGTGATTGAGCAGCCAGAGCGACATGTGCCGGGAGTGTAGGGACACGACGGACCGTCGCCGCCCGTCCGCCGGCGGGGGCGCACGAGGGCGTACGAGGGTCCGTCGCCCGCGCGTGCGGTGCAACGCGCTCCGTTCGTCCACGCTGTCGCGCGCCGCCACCCGTGAGAGTCCACACCATCGGGTGAGGCGGCGTGTCGGCTTCGCCAGGCGCTCCTCAGGTCCGGGTGTCCGACGAGCGTGGCGTCGGTAGCGGCCTGCTCGCGCTCCGGGTCGCTCGTCGCCGCCGCGCCGGGCCCGGCCCTGGCGGCGCGGAGGGCCCCGGTCAGCGATCCCGGTGGGGCGGCTTGAGCCGGCGCAGGGTGTAGCCGTCGCGGGCCGGGTCCAGGGGCCTGGTCGCCTGCTTGAAGAGGTACTCGGCCCGTTCGTAGGAGAGTCGGCGACGACCCGTGTCCGGGCACAGGTCGGACGCCCCGGGCGTACGGGCCGGGCCGGGGCGGCGGTCGGAGAGGAAGACCGGGCCGCGTGTCCGGCCGGCGAGCAGCCGGGGCAGGAGCCGGGCCGTTCCGGATCGCCAGCTCACCCAGGCACCGAGGGAGCGGGCGCGGCGGTCGTCGAGGTCCAGGTCCTCCACGTTCAGGGAAAGGACCGCCGTCGTCCCGGCGCCCGACTCGTACAGCAGGCGCCACAGCGTCTCCTCGCGCAGCGGCAGGTCCGGGAGGCTCCAGACCGCGTCGAGCTGCGCGGGGTCGAGGGGCCGCGCCCGGGGGCGGGTCCCGGCGCGGCGGTCGAGCCCCGCGGCGAGGTCGTCAAGGGAGGCCCAGGTGCCGAAGGACCGGACGGCTGCCCGGTGCCGGTTCCAGGTCGCCGCCGCCGCCTCGCCCCAGGTCGTCGTGAAGACGCGCGTCACCTGGTCCGCCGTCAGGGACGCCAGCGGCTGCCGGTCGCCGAGGGTGCGGCGGAGGCGGCGGAGCGTCTGCCCGTACGAGCGGCTCGTCGCGGGGTCCAGGTCGTCCCGGCTCAGGAAGGCCTCGGCCGCCTCCCCCAGGACGGGGCCCGCCGGAGCGGCGGCGCCGAGCTCGTCCGCGCGCCGCTCCAGAAAGGCGCGCTCGGCGGCGTTCCGCGCGAGGGACGCCGCCCGCCGGAACTCGACGCGGGCCTCGTCGAAGCGGTCGAGCCGGGCCAGCAAGTCCGCCCGGACGCTGGGGAGGAGGTGGTAGTCGCGCAGCACCGGATCGGTGAGCAGGGCGTCGATCAGTTCGAGCCCCGCCCGCGGCCCGTACGCCATCCCGACCGCCACGGCGCTGTTCAGCCGGACGACCGGCGTCGGCAGGATCCGGGTCAAGGCCGCGTACAGGGCGGCGATCTGTGCCCAGTCGGTGTCCTCCGCGTTCCTGGCCTGTGCGTGGCACACGGCGATGGCCGCCTGGAGCATGTACGGACCGGGGGCGCCGCCCGTCTCCCGGGCCCTCAGCATCGCGGTGAAGCCGCGGCGGATGAGCAGCTGGTCCCAGCGGCCCCGGTTCTGCTCGTGGAGGGGGACGGGCTCGCCGGAGGGGCCGGTGCGCGCGGCGGCGCGGGACGCCTGGATCTCCATCAGCGCGACAAGCCCGTGCACCTCGGGTTCCCGCGGGGCCAGTTCGGCGAGGAGCCGGCCGAGGCGCAGGGCCTCCAGGCAGAGTCCGGGCCGCATCAGATCGTCGCCGGAGGTCGCGGAGTACCCCTCGTTGAAGATCAGGTAGATGACTTCGAGGACCGAGGAGAGCCGCTCGGCCAGGTGGTCGCCGTCCGGCAGTTCGAAGGGGACGCCCTCCTCGGCCAGTGTCCGCTTGGCTCCGGCGACGCGCTGGGTGATCACTGTCTCGGTGACGAGGAAGGCGCGGGCGATCTCCTGGGCCGTCAGGCCGCCGAGCAGGCGGAGCGTCAGGGCGGCGCGGGCCTCGGTCGGCAGCACGGGGTGACAGGAGAGGAAGACGAGCCGGAGGACGTCGTCCGGCTCGTCGTCCGGCCGTGCGTCGGGGTCCTGTCGGCGGTCCTGTCGCTGCCCCAGTTCGTGGGCGAGCTGCTCCTGCTTGCGTTCGAGGCGCTGGGTGCGGCGGAGGTGGTCGAGGGCGCGCCGCTTGGCGGTGGTCGTCAGCCAGGCGCCGGGGTTGTCGGGGACGCCCGAGACGGGCCACTGTTCGAGGGCGGCGACGAGGGCGTCCTGGGCCAGTTCCTCGGCGAGACCGACGTCGCGGACCATGCGGGTGAGAGAGGCGACGATCTTCGCCGACTCCAGTTTCCAGGCCGCATCGACCGTGCGGTGAACGTCCGGCAGCACAGGAACGATCACAGCACCCGCCGCGGCTCGGTCGCAAGCCGCGGGGGTGCTGTGATCAGTGGGACGCCCCCTGGACGTCGGGAGCGTGGTTGTCGGGGAGCGTGGTCGTCAGTGAGCGTGGTCGTCGGGGAACGTGGTCGTCAGGGAGCCTGGTCGTCAGGGAGCCTGGCCGTCAGGGGCCGAAGACCTCCTGGACCACGCTCTCGCCGTCTCCGACGATCCGGCGGAAGCGGCGGGCCAGCTCGATCGCCTCCTCCTTGGAGCGGACCTCGATCAGCGCGAAGCCGGCCACGGCTTCCTTGGCCTCGGCGAAGGGCCCGTCCGTCACGGTGATCTCGTCCCCCGCGGAGGTGACGCGGACGCCGCCCGGCTCCAGGCCGCCGGTCGCCAGGAGCACACCGGCCGCCGTCAGCTCCTCGATGAACCGACCCATCTCGGCGTACAGCTTCTCGTCGGGGGCGGTGTCGGACGGCTTGGTCGTCATCAGGTAGCGCATGGGGATCTCTGTTCCTCTCATCGTTCCGGTCATCGTTCGGGTGGTTCGTTCGGGTGGTTCTGCCTAAGCGTCGAACAAGGGCATGTGACAGGGAATGCATCCGTTCCCTGTCACATCGCCGGTTCGACGTGTCACCGAGAAGCAGACCGCCACGGACACCGGAAGAGAGCCCCGACATGGCCACCACGCAGACCGCCCCCGGCACCACCCCGCAGAGCGCCCCTCGCACCGCCCCGACCGTCGCCCCCTCCCGCGCCACCACCCGCTCCCTGCTCACCGTCGCGGTCGTGGCGCAGCCCCTGTGGGCTGTCGTGGCGCTCACCCAGGCCGCCACCCGCGACGGCTACGACATCACCCGCCACCCGCTGAGCGCCCTCAGCAACGGGTCCCTCGGCTGGATCCAGATCACCAACTTCGTCCTCGCCGGTGTCCTGACCGTCATCGGCGCCGGCGGACTGCGCCGGGTCCTCCGGGGCGCCCCCGGCGGGACGTGGGCGCCCCGGCTCGTACGGATCAGCGGTATCGGCATGATCGCGGCGGGCGCGTTCGTGATGGACCCGGCCGACGGTTTCCCCGTCGGGACGCCGGACGGGATGCCCGCAGCCCTGTCCTGGCAGAGCTACGCCCACTTCGCCGCCGGTTCCGTCACGTTCACCGCGCTGATCGCCGCCTGCTACGTCCTGGGCCGGCACTTCGGCCGCGCCGGGATGCGGAAGCACGCCATCGGCTCGCGGGTCGCGGGGACGGCGCTGCTGCTCGGCAACGGCTGGGCGATGAGCGGCGGCAAGGCCGGCACGCTCACCCTGGCGATCGGGGTGATCACGGCGATGGTGTGGATCTCCTCGGTCGCCGCCCGGTACCGCCGCGCGCTCTGAGCCGACTCATGGCACCGCGAGGCCACGCTTCGGTGGCACGCCTCCGTGGCACGCCTCGGTGGCACGACTCGCCCCGCCTCAGCGATGCGGTGCTCGGCCTCGTCGGGGCCACATGTGGGAGTCGGCGGGCCCGGGGTGATCCCGGCCCGCCGACTCCCTCTGTCGCGGTCGTCGCGACAAGGCCATCAGCCCTTGGTCAGTTCCCTGAGGGCGATGTTGAGCTTCAGGACGTTGACCCGGGGCTCGCCGATGAAGCCGAGGACGCGGTCGTCGGTGTGGTCGGCGACGAGCTTGTCGACCTGGGCGACGGTCAGCTCGTTCTTCTCGGCGATCCGGTGGACCTGGAGCTCCGCGTACTCCGGGGAGATGTGCGGGTCCAGGCCGGAGCCGGAGGAGGTGACCGCGTCCGCCGGGACGTCGGACGGCTTGACCGCGTAGCCGGCCGTCGAGTTGTCCTTGATCACGGCCGCCTTGGCGTCCTTGACCCACTGGATCAGGTCCTCGTTGTCGCCGGAGCGGTTGGTCGCGCCGGAGAGGATCAGCGTGTACTGGCCGTTGACGGTGTTGGTGCCCAGGCCGTTGGAGGGACGGGGCTGGAACCACTTCAGGTCCGGGGCCGCCGTCTCCTCCCCGTCCTTCAGCGGCAGGTCGTAGGTCTGGCCGATGAGCTCGGAGCCGACGACCTCGCCGCTCGCGTCGGTGACTTCGGAGCCGTTCGCCTTGCCGGGGAAGACCAGTTGGGCGACGCCGGTGACGGCGAGCGGGTAGAGGACGCCGCACACGACGGTCAGGACGAGGAGGGCGCGCAATCCCGCCCAGAGCACACGGCCGGTGTTTCCTACGGAGTTGTTCATCGTGGGTCAGCCGATTCCGGGGATGAGGGAGAGGAGCAGGTCGATGATCTTGATGCCGATGAACGGGGCGATCAGGCCGCCGAGTCCGTAGATCCCGAGGTTCCGCCGGAGCATCGAGTCGGCGCTGCTCGGCCGGTAGCGGACGCCCTTGAGGGCGAGTGGCACCAGGGCGATGATGATCAGCGCGTTGAAGATGACGGCCGACAGGATCGCGGACTCGGGCGAGGTCAGGCCCATGATGTTGAGCTTGTCCAGGCCCGGGTAGGCGACGGCGAACATCGCGGGGATGATCGCGAAGTACTTCGCGACGTCGTTGGCGATCGAGAAGGTCGTCAACGCGCCACGGGTGATGAGGAGTTGCTTGCCGATCTCGACGATCTCGATGAGCTTGGTCGGGTTGGAGTCGAGGTCGACCATGTTGCCGGCCTCCTTCGCCGCCGACGTACCCGTGTTCATCGCCACGCCGACGTCCGCCTGGGCCAGCGCGGGGGCGTCGTTGGTGCCGTCACCGGTCATCGCGACGAGCTTGCCGCCCGCCTGCTCCCGCTTGATGAGGGCCATCTTGTCCTCGGGAGTGGCCTCGGCGAGGAAGTCGTCGACACCCGCCTCTTCGGCGATGGCCTTCGCGGTCAGCGGGTTGTCGCCCGTGATCATGACCGTACGGATGCCCATGCGGCGCAGCTCGTCGAACCGCTCCCGCATGCCCTCCTTGACGACGTCCTTGAGGTGGACGACGCCCAGGACGCGGGCGCCCTCGTCGTCGTTGACCGCGACGAGCAGCGGCGTACCACCGGCCTGCGCGATCCGGTCGGTCAGGGTCTCGGCGTCGTCGGCGACCGTGCCGCCCTGCTCACGGACCCAGGCGACCACCGAGCCGGTCGCGCCCTTGCGGGTCTGCCTGCCGTCGACGTCGACACCCGACATACGGGTCTGGGCGGTGAACTCGATCCACGTGGCGTGGGAGAGCTCGCCCTGGTGACGCTCACGCAGGCCGTACTTCTCCTTGGCGAGGACCACGATCGAGCGCCCTTCGGGCGTCTCGTCCGCGAGGGAGGAGAGCTGGGCGGCGTCGGCCAGTTCGGCCTCGGTGGTGCCCTTGACGGGCACGAACTCGGAGGCTTGGCGGTTGCCGAGCGTGATGGTGCCGGTCTTGTCGAGCAGCAGTGTCGACACGTCGCCGGCGGCCTCGACCGCGCGGCCGGACATGGCGAGGACGTTGCGCTGCACGAGCCGGTCCATGCCCGCGATGCCGATCGCGGAGAGCAGGGCGCCGATCGTGGTCGGGATGAGGCAGACGAGCAGGGCCGTCAGGACGATCAGGGAGGTCTGCTTGTCGGCGCCCGCGTAGATCGCGAACGGCTTCAGAGTGACGACAGCGAGCAGGAAGACGATCGTGAGGGACGACAGCAGGATGTTGAGGGCGATCTCGTTGGGGGTCTTCTGCCGGGCGGCGCCCTCGACCAGGCTGATCATCCGGTCGATGAAGGTCTCGCCGGGCTTCGTCGTGATCTTGACGACGATCCGGTCGGAGAGGACCTTGGTGCCGCCCGTGACCGCGCACCGGTCGCCGCCGGACTCACGGATGACCGGAGCCGACTCACCGGTGATCGCCGACTCGTCAACCGACGCGACACCCTCGACGACGTCACCGTCGCCGGGGATGATGTCGCCGGCCTCGCAGACCACCAGGTCGCCGATGCGCAGCTCGGTGCCGGGGACCCGCTCCTCGGTCTTGCCGATGAGGCGGCGGGCGACGGTGTCGGTCTTGGCCTTGCGCAGGGTGTCGGCCTGGGCCTTGCCGCGGCCCTCGGCGACCGCCTCCGCGAGGTTGGCGAAGACGGTGGTCAGCCACAGCCAGACGGTGATCGCCCAGCCGAACCAGTCGCCCGGGTTCCTGACCGCGAGCACGGTGGTGACCACCGAGCCGATCAGGACCACGAACATCACGGGCGACTTGATCATCACGCGCGGGTCGAGCTTCCTGACCGCGTCGGGGAAGGACTTGATCAGCTGCTTGGGGTCGAACAGTCCCCCGCCGACGCGTCCGGAGACCTGATGCCCCATAGGCACATCCGGCGTATCCGGCGCATCCAAGTGCGGTGCCCGGGTGGGAGTGACGGTGCTCATGCTGCGAGCCCTTCGGCGAGCGGTCCCAGCGCGAGGGCCGGGAAGTAGGTGAGACCGGCGACGATCATGATCGTGCCGCCCAGGAGCCCCGTGAACAGCGGCTTCTCCGTCCGGAGCGTGCCCGCGGTCTCGGGCACCGGCGTCTGCTCGGCGAGCGAGCCGGCCAGGGCGAGCACGAACACCATCGGCAGGAACCGGCCGAGCAGCATCGCGATGCCGATCGTCGAGTTGAACCACTGCGTGTCGGCGTTCAGACCCGCGAACGCGGAGCCGTTGTTGTTGGCGCCGGACGTGTAGGCGTACAGGATCTCGGAGAAGCCGTGCGCGCCGGAGTTCGTCATCGAGTGCGACGGGGTGTCCAGGGCCATCGCGACGGCGGTGAAGCAGAGCACGAGCGCCGGGGTGACGAGGATGTAGCAGGCCGCGAACTTGATCTCGCGAATGCCGATCTTCTTGCCCAGGTACTCAGGGGTGCGGCCGACCATCAGACCGGCGATGAACACGGCGATGACCGCCATGATCAGCATGCCGTAGAGGCCGGAGCCGACGCCGCCGGGCGCGATCTCGCCGAGCTGCATGCCCAGCATCGTGATGCCGCCGCCGAAGCCCGTGTACGAGGAGTGGAAGGAGTTGACGGCACCGGTCGAGGTGAGCGTGGTCGCCACCGCGAAGAGCGACGAGCCGCCGATCCCGAACCGGGTCTCCTTGCCCTCCATCGCACCGCCGGCGAGGTCGAACGCGGGACCGTTGTGGGCGAACTCGGTCCACATCATCAGCGCGGTGAACCCGACCCAGATGGCCGCCATCGTCCCCAGGATCGCGTACCCCTGCTTCAGCGAGCCGACCATACGGCCGAAGGTCCGCGTCAGCGCGAAGGGAATGACGAGGATCAGATAGATCTCGAAGAGGTTCGACAGGCCGTTCGGGTTCTCGAAGGGGTGGGCCGAGTTGGCGTTGAAGTAACCGCCGCCGTTCGTGCCCAGCTCCTTGATGACCTCCTGCGAGGCGACGGCCCCGCCGTTCCACTGCTGGGTGCCGCCCATGAACTGACCGACCTCGTGAATGCCCGCGAAGTTCTGGATCGCGCCGCAGGCGACGAGGACCAGGGCGCCGATCACCGAGATCGGCAGCAGGATGCGGACGACACCGCGGACCAGGTCTGCCCAGAAGTTGCCCAGCTCACCGGTACGGGACCTGCCGAAGCCGCGGACGAGGGCGACCGCCACGGCGATCCCCACCGCCGCCGAGACGAAGTTCTGCACCGCGAGGCCGCCGGTCTGCACGACGTGGCCCATGGCCTGCTCGCCGTAGTACGACTGCCAGTTGGTGTTCGCCACGAACGAGGCGGCGGTGTTGAACGCCTGGTCCGGGTCGATCGAGACGAAGCCGAGCGAGCCGGGCAGCGAGCCCTGGAGCCGCTGGAGCAGGTAGAGGAAGAGGACGCTCACGGCGGAGAAGGCCAGGACACCGCGCAGGTACGCGGGCCAGCGCATCTCGACGCTCGGATTCGCGCCGATGGCCTTGTAGATCCACTTCTCCACCCGCAGGTGCTTCTCCGAGGAGTACACCGTGGCCATGTGGTCGCCGAGCGGGCGGTACGAGAGGCCGAGCGCCACGATCAGGGCGAGGAGCTGGAGAATCCCAGCGAGAACAGGACTCATGGTCGTGCCTCAGAACCTCTCCGGCTTGACGAGGGCGAGGACGAGATAGCCGAGGAGGCCGGCGGCCACCAGCAGACCGATGATGTTCTCGGCACTCACAGCTTGGCCACCCCCTTGGCGATGAAGGCCACCAACGCGAAGATCGCGACCGTGGTGACGACGAAGGCCAGGTCGGCCATCGTGAGCTCCTGAAGGAAGAACGGATTCTCGGACGAGATGAGCAAACCGCTCTTCAGACGGGTGACGGCTCTCGTTAACGCCCCCCATACGTCCCGCGGCGCGCTCTTGACGCGTCCCCTACGCGACCGGCTCGTATGCGGGGTTCTCAGACCGCGCGGGGCAGCGAGACTCGAGTCCTCCTCCCTCCCCGACGACGGATCGGGCACCCCACCCCGCTCCGCGCGGTCGTCGGCCGCCGACGCGGTGACGACCCGGCTCGCGCCGGCGGCCCGGGACGGCGACAGCCGCAGGGGCCTGCCGCCTTCGAGGACGGCATCGCCCTCGCGCAACTCCTGGCGGCCATTCCGGCCGAGCGGAAGGACGCCTTCGTCCTCACGCAACTCCTGGGCCTGCCCTACGCCGAGGCCGCCAAGGCCATCGGCTGTCCGTGGGCACGGTCCGCTCCCGCGCATCCGCGCCCGGGCCTCCCTGATCGCGCTGCTCCGCGGCGAGGAGGACGCGACCCTGGGCCTGTTCCGACCACCCGTCACATCGGCCGCGGGGGCCGGGAACCTTCCCGCACACCGCCACGTTCTACAGAAGCGTAGAAGTGATCGACGACGTCTGGAGTGACGGAACATGGCCCTGTGGGACCGCATCAAGGAATCCGCATCGACGATGCAGACCCAGCTGGAGGCGCGGAAGAACGACCTGAAGAGCGGCGCCTTCCGGGACGCGAGCATGGCGATGTGCGCGCTCGTGGCCGCCGCCGACGGGACGATCGATCCGGCCGAGCGCCGCCGGGTCGCGCAGCTCATCTCGACCAACGAGGTGCTGCAGAACTTCGACGCGGCCGACCTCCAGCGCCGGTTCGACGAGAACCTGAACAAGCTGACGGCCGACTTCGACTTCGGCAGGGTCAGCGTGCTCCAGGAGATCGCCAAGGCGAAGAAGAAGCCCGCCGAGGCCCGCGCCGTCGTCCAGATAGGCATCGTCATCGGCGGCGCCGACGGCGACTTCGACAAGACCGAGCAGGCCGTCGTCCGCGAGGCGTGCTTCACCCTCGGTCTGCCGCCGCACGAGTTCGACCTCTAGGAGAGCCCGGACCTCCGGACGCGGCCTAGATCGGGGTGGCCGCCCGCAGGACGAGGAAGAGGGTGACGGCCGAGTTCGCCGAGGACAGTGCCGACACCGTCGCGCCGAAAGCCGCGCCCCAGGCCGCGCACCCGACGGCGGTGAAGAGCGAGGGCCAGGCGCGGCCCGCCGGGGCCGGTCGCAGCAGGGCCGCGACCCGGCGGGGCACCGGTCCGGCGCCGGTGACCGCGGGGAGCAGCGCGGTGGTCGCGGGCGGGGCCAGCAGGGCGGCCGTGCCGATCGCGCGGGCCACGCAGCGGCGGCTGCCGACCGCCGCCGCGGCCTCCTCGTCGGCCCAGCGTTCGGCGGTGTACGCGACGGCGGTACGGAGCGGGCGCAAGAACGGGTGGGCGCGGGCCGCGAGCTGGACCGTCAGGAGGTGCCGGTGGTGACGCCCCGCCAGGTGGGCCCGCTCGTGGGCGAAGAGGGCCCTGCGTTCGCGGGAGGTCAGCGCGGCGAGCATGCCGGTGCTGACGACGACCCGGCCACGCCGGCGGCCGGGCAGCGCGTACGCGTAGGGGGCGCCGTCCGGCAGGACGGTCACGGAGGTCCGGGGCAGACCGGCGAGCGCGTCCTCGGCCCGTCGGCGTGCCCGCACCTGGCGCCGGGCCGCCGCGCCGCACGAGGCGAGGACGGCGAGCAGGGCCGGGATCGCCGCCCGGCCGGCCACCTCGTCGTACGGCAGGGCCGCGCGCACCTCGGGGTCCGACCAGGCGTCGGGCAGCGGGTTGCCGGGCAGCTGGGCCGTGCCGACGATCATGAGCAGCACGAGACACAGGGTGCTGCACACGGCGAGGACGCCGGCGACGGCGGAGAGGAGCCGCGTCGCGGTACGGGGATGGAGCCGGCTCTCGGCGAGGCGGGCGATGGGCCAGGCGGTGAGCGGAAGGACGAGCGGAAGGAAGACGAACACTCCCATGGCTGCTGCTACCGGTCTCCCTCGGCGAATCCCGCGGAGTCCCCGAGAGGTCCGTCGGACTCGCCGGGCTCCGCGGAGAGGAGTGCGCGCAGGAGCAGCTCGTCGTTCGGTGAGAGCGCGGTGACGAAGCTGGCGAGCACGGCCTGACGGTCCGCCTCGGCGTCCAGCACCTTGCGCATCCGCAGCGCGGCGAGCCCCGCCTCGTCGGCCACGGCGGTCCAGACGAAGGAGCGCCCCGCCCGCTCGCGCTCGACGGCACCCTTGCCGTGCAGCCGGGTCAGGATCGTGATCACGGTGGTGTAGGCGAGGTCGCCGCCGAGGCGCTCCTGCACCCACGCCACGGGCACCGGTTCGGCGGCGCCTTTGAGCACGGAGAGGACGTGCGCCTCCAGCTTTCCCTGGCCGCGTCTGCGCGGCGAGGGCGCCGCCGCGCTCCCGCTCCGGTCCGTCATGCCACCGCCCTCCCTCCGGTCCCGTACTCGTCAGTCGTCACGCGTCCACCCGACCCGGACGGCAGTCCATCGTACGACCGGCTTGCCGCAGGTCAGAAGACGGAGAGCCCCGTGATGGTGGTGAAGCGGTCCAGGGCGGCGACGCCGGCGACCGAGTTCCCGCGCTCGTCGAGGCCGGGGCTCCAGACGCAGAGGGTGCAGCGGCCTGGGACGACGGCGATGATGGCGCCGCCCACCCCGCTCTTGCCGGGGAGCCCCACCCGGAGGGCGAAGTCGCCCGCCGCGTCGTAGGTGCCGCAGGTCATCATCACGGCGTTGACCTGCTTGGCCTGGCTGCGGGTGAGCAGGCGGGTGCCGTCGGCGCGGATGCCGTGCCGGGCGAGGAAGCCGGTGGCAACGGCGAGGTCGGCGCAGGACGCCTCGATCGAGCACTGCCGGAAGTACTCGCGGAGCAGGGTCGGGACGGGCGTGGTGATGTTGCCGTACGAGGCCATGAAGTGGGCGAGGGCCGCGTTGCGGTCGCCGTGGGCGGTCTCCGAGGCGACCACGTCCCGGTTGAAGTCGAGGTCCTGGTTGGCGGACTCGGCGCGCAGGAAGTCGCGGAGACTGCCGGAGGCGTCGCCGGTCATCCGGTGCAGCCGGTCGGTGACGACGAGGGCGCCGGCGTTGATGAACGGGTTCCGGGGGATGCCGTGCTCGTACTCCAGCTGGACGAGCGAGTTGAAGGGGTTGCCGGAGGGTTCGCGGCCGACGTGCTCCCAGAGGCTGTCGCCTTCGCGGGCGAGGTCGAGAGCCAGGGTGAACACCTTGGTGACGGACTGGGTGGAGAAGGGCTGCTGCCACTCCCCCACCCCGTACACCGAGCCGTCGAGCTCCGCCACGGCCATGCCGAAGCGGTTCGGGTCGACGGCGGCGAGGGCCGGGATGTAGTCGGCGGGGCGGCCCCGGCCGGCGAGGCCCTCGATCTCCTCGCCGATGCGTTCGAGTACGGGTAGGAAGGACTGCACCATGAGCGCATTGTGCCCGGCCGCGCCCGGCTCAGCTCTCCGCCGTGTCGGGGACGCCGGTCTCCGGCATCTCGTCGAGCGCGTACGGGTGCACGTACCGCGCGTCGTCGAAGGGCGTGAACCACGTGCCGAAGCCGAGTGCCGCCACGCCGCCCTCGCCGGCGCCGCTCTCCCCTGCGTCCTGGAGCCACGCGAAGTCCATGTCCTCGTAGACCTCCCCGGCGAAGCGTCCGAGGGCGGCCGCGACCTCGTCGTCCAGGAGTCCGTGCAGGTCGAGGGTGACGTGGGCCTGTTCGAGGAGGAGCTTCAGGACGAGCTCCTCGGCGAGGCAGCCGAGCCGTCGGAAGCTGCCGTCGGTGAACCGGGTGGTGAGGGCGATCGCGGTCACCAGGAAGCGGCGCGCGAAGAGTTCGTTGTACTGCGAGGCGTGGCGTGAGGGCAGTTGGTCGAGGTGCCACAGGTGCCCCTGGCACTCGGCGACGGTGGTGTCCTCCTCGGCGAGGGCCTGGACGTCGTCGTACAGCTCGTCGATGAGGACCTCGGCGCCGTACACCAGGGAGCCGGCGGCGAGTTCGGCGCTCTCGGGAGTGACGCCGGAGGGCCCGTCCGCCTCCTCCTCCCCCGCCGCCGCACCTTCCGCCTCGGCCGCCTCGGCCGCCTCGGCCGGGACACCGAAGGTGGCCGGGGTGAAGGAGCGCAGGCGGGTCGCCAGGGCGCGGAACGCGGCTTCGTGGTCCTGCGCCTCCCCGTCCGCCTCGTCGGCGGCGTCGGGCTTCGCCGTGTGGTGGGCCCGGCGCGCCTGTGGGTCGCTGGGCGGGGCGCCGGGCCCGTCGGCGGCTTCGAGGCTCTCGCGCGCCGCGTCGGTGTGCAGTTGCACCTCGCTGCTCTCGACCGTCCACTCGGCCAGCAGCTCCGAGCGTTCCAGGACTTCCTCGCTGACGGAGCCGACGGCCTCCTCGGCGAACTCCAGCGACGGTGCCGCGACCAGCACCTTCAGGATCGCCCCGCCCGGATGGACCGCCACGGCGACGTCGAAGAGATCCATCTCCATGCCGTCGGCGCCTTCGATACCGGCCACCGACGCGAAGCCCTGTTCCAGCAGTGCGGAGGCTCCCACGCGGTGGAGCCCGTCCAGCTCCGGAGCACCCTCCGGAATGCGTATTTCCACGGTTACGACATAGGTCACGGACGAAAGCGTGCCAGGCCGGGGCGGGTGGACGCGGGTGTTCGCCGAAGCTTTTCGCGTACGGCGGGAGCCGGCGCCCCCCGAAGGGGACACCGGCTCCCGGTGTGGGCTGGGGTCAGCCGACGAGCTCGGACTTCTCCGCGCCCGCCTCGCCCGCCTCATCTGCCGCGCCCGCCTCGGCCGCCGCGCCTGCCGCGTCTCCCTCGTCTCCGGCGGCGGCCTTCTTGCCGTCCCGCATGACCAGGGTGGCGAGGGCGGCCGCCGCGAGGACACCGATCGCGCTGATCGTGAAGGTGGTGGACATCGAGGTGGTGAAGGCCTCGTGGGCCGATTCGATCATCGCGGGGTCGCCCTTGGCGGCGGCCAGCGCCCCGCCGATCGACTGCTTGGCCTCCTCGGAGGCGTCGGCCGGCATCTCACGGGAGAAGGTGCTGGTGAGGAGCGAGCCGAGGATCGCGATGCCGAGCGCGGTGCCGGCCTGCTGGATGGTGTCGTTCAGCGCGGAGCCGACACCCGCCTTCTCCTCGGGGATGGTGCTCATCAGGGCGCCGACGGCGGCCGGCATGGCGAGGCCGGCGCCGAGGCCGAGCAGGCCCAGGGCGATGGCCGGGACGGTGAAGCCGGAGGCGGCGTCGACCGTGGTCAGCAGGGCGAAGGAGCCAGCCATGACGAGCATGCCCGCCAGGATCAGGACGCGGTTGCCGACCTTGGCCGCGAGTCCGGCTCCGGCGCCGTTGCCGATGAGGGCGGCGACGGCGAGCGGGACGAAGGCGAGGCCCGCCTTGACCGGCGAGTAGCCGAGGACGAACTGCAGGTACTGGGTGAGGACGAGGAGCAGGCCGCCGTTGCCGATCTGGACGAGGGTCAGCGAGAGCGAACCGCCGCTGAAGTTGCGGTGCTTGAAGAGGACGAGCGGCACCATCGGCTCGGGGGTGACGTTCTCCCAGATCACGAAGCCGACGAGGCAGACGACCGCGACGGCCAGGGTGACGAGGGAGCGGCCTTCGAAGGCGCCGTGCTGCGGGATCTCGATGATCCACCAGATCAGCGCGGTCATGCCGACGGCGGAGAGGATCGCGCCGAGCGGGTCGGGCTTCTGCCAGGGGCCCTTCGACTCCGGCATGAGGGTGAGGGCGGCGACGACGGCGAGGACGACGACCGGGACATTGATGAAGAAGATCGACTGCCACGAGAACCGGTCGATCAGGACGCCGCCGAGGACCGGGCTGCCGACGAGGCCGAGCATCGACACGGAGCCCCAGGCCGCCATCGCCTTGGGCCGCTCGTCCTCGTCGAAGACCGTGATGAGGATGGAGAGCGTCGAGGGCATGATCAGCGCGCCGCCGACACCCATCGCGGTCCGCGCGGCGATGACCTCGCCGGGGCTGGTGCAGAACGTCGCGGCCAGTGATGCCGCGCCGAAGAGCAGCAGGCCGATGATCATGATCTTCCGTCGGCCGAACCGGTCACCGAGACTTCCGGAGGTGAGGAGGAGTCCCGCGAAGACGAGGATGTAGGAGTCCAGGATCCACTGGATGTCCTGGGCGCTCGCGCCGATGTCCTCGGTCATCGCGGGGACCGCGACGGTCAGCGCCATGCTGTCGACCACCAGGACCAGGGTGCTGAGGCACAGCACGACCAGGATCCACCAGCGGCGCGGGTTGCGGCTTTCCATGGGACTTCCCCCTCGACTTTCGTCTTTCGCTTGCCGTTCCTTCGTTGCGAACACTGTACGCAGACGCGCACAGTGTTCGCAACCCATTGCACCTGTACGCTGGACGCGAACGCCGTACGCCGCGAAGGAGGACCCGCCCATGGCCACCAAGGCGAACCCCGTCCCGTCCGTGTGGACGCGACAGCAGCCCGCGCCCGATCAGCCCGCTCTCAGCCGGACCGCGATCGTCCGCGAGGCGATCGTCATGCTGGACACCGACGGCATCGAGGCGCTGAGCATGCGCAAGCTCGGCGCCCGTCTCCACGCCGGCGCCGCCTCGCTCTACCGCCATGTCGCGACCAAGGACGAGCTCATGGAGCTCGCCGTGGACGAGGTCGCCGCCGAGATCGCCGTCCCTCCGGCCGAAGCCGCCCGTGGCGGAGCCGGCTGGCGCACCGCCGCGACCGAGGCCGCGGGCTCCTTCCGTGCGACGGCCCTGCGCCACCCCTGGCTCTCGTCCGTCCTCGGCCAGGCGGGTCTCGCGTATCTGGGCCCGAACCTGATGGCGTACTCGGAGCGGCTCGCCGCCCTGTTCGCGGCGGCCGGGTTCCCGGAGCCGAGCCGGGCGATCGACACCCTCCTCTCGTACGTCATCGGGATGAGCACGACGGAGGCCGCCTGGCTCACCACGGTCGCCCGCTCCGGCGAGAGCGAGGCCGACTTCATCGCCCGTCTGATGCCCGCCGCCCAGCAGGCCGCGGCCGGCCACGACCACCTCACCGAGGCGTACGCCGACTCCGCCGTCCACGCGGTCGTCGACCCCGTCGCCATCCGCGACGAGAAGTTCGCCTACGGCCTGGACGTCGTCCTCGACGGCCTGGAGATGCGCCTCCCCCGATAGGCCTTACGGAGCCGGGGCGGCCTCCCCGCGCGGCCAGCGGCGGTGCAGTTCGTCGATGCGGAAGTCGTGCGCGTGGCGGCCGCCGCCGCCGACCTCCGCGAGGTGGGGGTGGCCGGCCGGGAGTTCGGGGTGGGCGTGTGCCGGCGCGGTCGGGTCCGTACGCGGCCACAGGCGGGTGGCGGCCAGGGCGCCGAGCAGGGCGACCCCGGCGAGCACGGCCGCCGAGACCATGAGCCCGGCACGCGCGGCGAGCCAGCCGGCGAGGGGATAGGTCAGCAGCCAGCAGGCGTGCGAGAGGGAGAAGCGGGCGGCAAAGGCGGCCGGCAGATCGGCGCTCCGGGCGGAGCGGCGCAGCAGCCTGCCGCCGGGCGTCAGGATCGCCGAGGTCGCCGCGCCGAGCACCAGCCAGACCGCGAGCAGCCCGGGCCAGGACCATGCCCCCGGCGTGAGCGCGAGTCCGACCGCGAGCAACCCGAGGGCGCCGGCCAGGACGAAGGCGGCGCGCAGCATGAGCGCCCGTTCACCCCCTGGGTCGGGCAGGCGGCGCGGCGCGCCCGCCCGTTCGGCGGGCCGGCGGTCCAGCGCCCGTGGGAGCAGGAGCGCGACCGCCATCGAGCCCGCTCCGTACGCGCCGAGGGCGAGCGGGACGTCTCCGGGGGTGCGGCCGAGGGTGTCGCGGACCAGGACCACCGTGTTGACGAGCACCGTCGCGCCCGCCGCCGCCACCGCGACGTCCAGGGCGAGCAGGGCCCTCAGACGCGGAGTGCCGAGGAGGATCCGCGTACCGAAGGCCGCCCTGGCGCGGAGGCCTCCCGCGCGTGCGGCGGGTGCGGGTGCGGGCAGGGCGGTCGCGCGGACGAGGATGCCCGAGGCCAGGAACCCGGCGGCGGTGCCGGTGAAGAGCCGGTCGTACGGGACGACGGTGAGCAGCGCGGCGGCGAGCACCGGGCTGAGCAGGCTCTCCAGGTCGTAGGCGAGCCGGGAGAGGGAGAGCGCCCGCGTGTAGTCGCGCTCTTCGGGCAGCACTTCGGGGATCGTCGCCTGGAAGGTCGGCGTGAAGGCGGCGGAGGCAGTCTGGAGCAGGAGGATCAGGACGTAGATCTGCCACACCTGGGTGACGAACGGCAGGGACAGGGCGACCCCGGCCCGGAGGAGGTCCATGGTGACGAGCAGATTCCGGCGGGGCAGCCGGTCGGCGAGGGCGCCGACGACCGGGCCCATGCCGACGTACGCGGCCATCTTGATCGCGAGGGCGGTGCCGAGCACGGCGGAGGCGTTCGCTCCGGCGAGGTCGTAGGCGAGGAGGCTCAGCGCCACGGTCGCGAGGCCGGTGCCGGCCAGGGCGACGACCTGGGCGGTGAAGAGGCGCCGGTAGGTGCGGTTGCGCAGCACGGACAGCATGGGGATGCCCCCGGTCGGCCAGGGCGGTCGGCGGACCCCCTCACCGTAACCGATACGTGCATAGGTGCGCACACGTTGACGCCAGGGGCGCTCAGTCGTGCCAGGGCTCGCCGCTCACCACGTGGTCCGCGCGACTGATCGCCTCGACGACCAGCCGCTTCAGGTGCCCGTCGGGCATCGCGTACACGACCCGCCGCCCGTCCTTGCGGGACTGCACGAGGCCGCCGAGGCGCAGTTTGGCCAGGTGCTGGCTGACGGCCGGGCGCGCCGCCCCGCACGCCTCGGTCAGGGCGCTGACGTCGGCCTCTCCGCGGGTGAGCAGCCACAGCAGGTGGAGCCGGGTGGGGTCGGCGAGGAGCGCGAACACCTCCGCCGCCGCGGCGAGTTCCCGCGCTCCCGGTGTCCGCTCGTGCGGACGCGGACGCGGACGCGACACGGCGGCCGCCTCGGCATCCGCCGCGGGATCCGTCGTGGGGCCGTCGGGACCTGCGGCGTCTGCCGGATCTGCGCGCTCGGACATGGGGCCATCGTAGGCAGACCGGCCCACGGCTCGGCCCTCGCGCCCGCCGCCGAGGATCACCCCTCGTGCCCGACGCCGCGGCTCGGCCCTCGCGCCCGACGGAGGGTCACCCCTCGTATCCGACGCCGAGGCTCAACCCTCGTGCCGACCGAGGATCACTCCTCTCACCCGCCACCGCGGCTCAGCCCCGTGCCCGCCCACGATTCAACCCTCGCACCCGGACTCGGCGGGCGTCGGGAGCGTTCCCAGGAAGCGGATGTGGGGGCGGTCTCCGGGCGTCGGCCGGGTCACCGTGGCGCGTACCCGGTACACCTCGGCGATGAGCTCCTCCGTCAGGACCTCGTGCGGGGTGCCCCGGGCCACCACGCGACCCTCCGCGAGGACGACGAGCCGGTCGCAGTACAGCGCCGCGAGGTTCAGGTCGTGCAGGGCGACGACGGCGGTCAGGCGGAGCCCGGCGACCAGGGTCAGGAGGTCGAGCTGGTGCTGGATGTCGAGGTGGTTGGTGGGTTCGTCGAGCAGGAGTTCGCGCGGTTCCTGGGCGAGGGCGCGGGCGATCTGGACCCGCTGCCGTTCCCCGCCCGAGAGCGTCCGCCAGGAGCGGTGCGCCTTGTCGGCGAGGCCGGTGCGGGCGAGGGCGGAGCGGACGGCGGCCTCGTCCGCCGCCGACGCGGGGGTCCAGGCCCTCCGGTGCGGGACGCGGCCCAGCCGGACGGCGTCGAGGACGGTCAGGTCGACCTGGGTGTCGGCCTGCTGCTCGACCGCGGCGAGGCGCCGCGCGACCGTGCGGCGGCCGAGGCCGTCGAGGGGATCGCCGTCGAGGGTGACGACGCCGCTGTCGGGGGCGAGGACGCCGGCGAGGAGGCGCAGGAGCGTCGACTTCCCCGATCCGTTGGGGCCGAGCAGGCCGGTGACGGTGCCGGGACGCGGGGCGAGGCTGACGCCGTCGAGGACGGGGGTGCCACCGACGGTGCGCGAGACCCGGTCGGCGCGGAGCCCCGCGCCGCCGCACGCGTCGGTGGTCGTGGTCATCGCGCACCCCTCGTGCGGTAGAGGACGATGACGAAGCCCGGTACGCCGATCAGCGAGGTCACCACGCCCACCGGAACCTCCTGGGGATCGAGCACCGTACGGGCGAGGGTGTCCGCCCAGACGAGGAAGACCGCTCCCGCGAGCGCCGTGACCGGCAACAGCCGGGCGTGCCCGGGACCGACGAGCGCGCGGGCCGCGTGCGGCAGGACGAGACCGACGAAGCCGATCACGCCGGCCGCGGAGACCAGAGCGGCCGTCAGGAGGGCGGTGACGCACAGGAGGACCGTCCGGGCGCGGGTGACGGCGACGCCCAGTGACGCGGCGGCGTCCTCGCCGAAGGCGAAGGCGTCCAGCGTCCGCGCGTACCCGCCGCAGATCAGCAGGGCCGCCACGAGCACCGCGAAACACACCCGCACCTCGTCCCAGCCGACCCCGCCGAGCGAGCCGAGCAGCCAGAACAGCACGCCGCGGGTGGTCTCCGCGTCCGCGGCCGTCATGACGACGAAGGAGGTCAGCGCGGAGAAGAGCTGCATCGCCGCGACCCCGGCGAGGACCACGCGGTCCGGCGAACCGCCGAGGGTGTGGCTGAGCAGCAGCACGAGCGCGAAGGAGCAGACCGCCCCGAGGAACGCGCCGCCGGTGACGGAGAGCACTCCCCCGCCGACGCCGAGGACGACGACCAGGACGGCGCCGGTCGAGGCTCCCGAGGAGACGCCGAGGACGAAGGGATCGGCGAGCGGGTTACGCAGGAGCGACTGCATCACCGCCCCGCACACGGCGAGTCCGGCGCCGCACACGGCCGCGAGGAGGGTGCGGGGCAGGCGCAGGTTCCAGACGATCCCGTCCCGGATCGGGGACAGTTCCGAGGCGCCGCCGGCCAGGTGGGCGACGACGACGGACCGCACCTCGCCGACACGGATGTCCGCCGGCCCGATGGTGATCGCCACGGCGACCGACGCGCAGAGGAAGGCGAACCCTGCCAGGGCCCACGCCAGGGCCCGGCCGCCGCGCCGCGCTGTGGCCGACCGGGTGGGAGGACGGGGAGCGGCGGGCCTGACGGGGCGGGTGAGGCGCGCGAGGGTCACTTGGCGAGCCCGTACGAGCGGAGCGCGGCCGCCACCTTCTCCACGCCCTCGACCGTACGGATCGTGGGGTTCATCGCCTGGCCGCTGAGCAACACGTACCGCTTCTTCCTCACCGCCGTCATGTTCCTGGTGACCGGGTCGGACTCCAGGAAAGCGATCTTCTTCGCGGCGCTCTCGGCCGACTGGGAACGGCGGGTCAGATCGCCGATCACGAGCACGTCCGGGTCGCGGTCCGCGACGGTCTCCCAGTTGATCTGGGGCCACTCCTCGCGCGTGTCGTCGAAGACGTTCTTCGCGCCGAGCGCACGGGTCACGATGCCCGGGGCGCCGCAACAGCCCGCCATGTAGGGGGACTCGGCGTTGGCGAACCAGTAGAGGACCGTGACGTCCTCGAAGTCGCCGGACGAAGTCGCCTTCGCCACCCGGCCCTTGAGTTCGGCGACGAGCTTCTCGCCTCGCTCTGGCACCCCGAACACCCGGGCCAGGTCACGGATCTCGCCGTGGACGGTCTCCATCGTGAGCGGCCGGGTGCGGACACCGTCGCCGTCACCGCTGTTGTCCTTGTCGGCGCAGTCGGTCGGCGAGAGGTAGGTGGGGACGCCCAGCTTCGCGAACTGTTCGCGGGGCGCGACGCCGCCCTTGCCGAGCGTGTACGCGAACGAGGCGGCGGCGAAGTCGGGTTCGGTGTCGAGCACCTTCTCGAAGGAGGGGTAGCGGTCGGCGAGGCGCGGCACCTTCGCGTTCTGCGCCTCAAGTCCCTTGAGGACGGGGTCGGTCCAGGTCCCGGTGCCGACCATCCGGTCGGCCAGGACGAGGGAGAGCATGATCTCGGCGGCCCCCTGGTCGAGGGCGACGGCCCGCCGGGGCGGGCGGTCGATCCGTACGCGCTCTCCGCAGTTGTCGAGGGTCACGGGGTAGTCGGAGCCCGCACCGTCGGCGGGGCTCTTCGCCGAGGGCGTCGTGGCGGGTCCGCCGCCACAGCCCGTCGCGGTCACGAGCAGGGTCAGGGTGCCGGCGAGAAACAGCGCGGCGGAACGGACGGGGTGTGCGAGCGGCACGGAGCATTCCTCTGCGTCCACGGCTCATACGCGGAGCCTGTCGTACGGTGCTCCCCGGTCGACGGCGTGACGCCGGGGCCGCCAGCAGGTCTTCGGACTCGGGGTCATCCGGACGGGGCGCCTTCCCGGGCCTGTCCCGCCGCCCAGTGGCCGATGCTCCGCCCGTCGCCCTCACCGCTGCGCGTCAGCTCCGGATTCCCACCGGATTCCCTGACCCGTACGCTCGCCCGTTCGGGTGAGCGCATAGGTGCGACTGGCCTCGGCACAGTACCACCGGGGACCCGTCGCACCTCCGGCCGTGGGCCGGGTCAGAGACGCAGCTCCTTCGCCTCGAAGCGGCCGTCACCGAGAACGAGGGCGAAAGTGACCTGCTGGCCCTCGGAGACCGCCTGCACCTCTCCCTCGATGTCCGCCGCGCTGAAGTACACCTGCTCATCGGAGCCCACCGGGACGACGAAGCCGTACCCGCCGAGACGATTGAAGGACTGCACGAACCCTTTGCTTCTGCCTTCCACGGCGGCCTCCCTGTCGTCACCGGCGAAGTGCCTCTCAGGGGAGATCTACCCCGTCGGCCCGCACTTCGCCCGTCAGGGGGACACCCGCGGGTGTTCCCTGCGGTCAGCTCGCCGGCCCCGATGTGCGGGCCACCTCCACAGTCTCGTACAATCTTCAACAGAGGTCCGGTGCCGGAGATCCCCCGTGTCCGTCACCGGGCCTCGCCGACTTCCCGGCGCCTCCCCCGCCCCTGCGGTCCCGGGTCCTCCCGCTCGGTCCCGCGTCCACACGGTGCCGCGGGCCCGTGACCCGCCCGGACGGGCGGCGCCTCAGCGGGCGCCGGGGTACGCGGTCCGTGCCGTGATCCGGGCGATGCGCCGCGCCGACTCCTCCGGCGAGGCCACGGGCCGGACGATGTGGCTGACCGTGAGCCGCACGATCGTCTCGACCGCGAGACGTCGCGACTCCTCGTCCACCTCGGGCCAGGTCTCGATCGCGTACGCGTCGAGCATCGCCGTCGCCGTCCCGAAGGCCGGCTCCGGGCGGGTGGCCGGACAGGCGAGGAGCTCGTCCTCGCCACCCCGCTCGGCCACCAGGACCCCCTTGATCAGAGGGTTGTCCGCGGCCCGCTGGAGGGTGTAGCCGACCCCGGCCGCGGCCGTGGCCTCCAGTTCGCCCCGGTGGGCGTCGAGTTCGCGCTGGATGCCGCGCAGGAAGCCTTCCACCTCGCGCTGGACCAGGGCTTTGCCGATGGCGTCCTTCGAGCCGAACTCGTTGTAGAGCGTCTGGCGGCTGATCCCGGCGGCCCGCGCGATGGCGGTCATCCGCAGCCCGCCCCGGCCCTCGGCGGCGACGAGGAGGTAGGTGGCGTCGAGTACTCGCTCGCGCAGCAGGGACCGGACGCTCTCGCGTAAACGTGTCATCGTGGCCACACTTTATCCACGGGGGACGGGCCCGCCCGTCCCCGTACGGCAGGCGCCCGGCCCTGTACGGGACGGCCCCCGCCCTCTCCCGTCACCGGCTCCGGCTCCGGCTCCGGCTCCGGGTGAGCCGCCCGCCCAGGTACGTCGCGGTGACCGCGGCCTCCTCCGGGACGCGTTCCGGCGGGACGGTGTACGGGTCCCGGGTCCCGGGTCCCGGGTCCCGCTGGGTCTGCCCGAGCGCTGCGGCGGCGTCCTCCGCCGTCGGTATCCACCGACAAACCTTCCACTCGGTTTGTTCATGCCCACACCCTCGGCCCGGAACGCACCGTGGACCCTTGCGGGGGCGCATGCCGACGCCCTCCATGGGTAGGTAAATCCGACAACACCGAAGCGCCCCTGCATCCCAACGAAAGCTCGTAGAATACCAATCAGTCGGTTTGAGGTCGTCGAGTGGTACGGCGCGACGGGGCGCAATTCCGTACCGCTGCGACGCATGGTGCTACTGGAGCCGTTGGTGACCAAACAAGAGCGGGGCACACGGACCCGCGACGCGCTGATCAGGTCGGCGGCAGGAGAGTTCGACCTGCACGGCTACGCCCTGGCCACACTGTCCGCGATCAGCATGGGAGCCGGCGTCAGCCCCGGGGCGCTCCACTTCCACTTCGAGAACAAGGCGGCGATCGCCGAGGCCGTCGAGGACGCGGCCTGCACGACCCTGCGGCGGACCGCCCGGATCGCGTACGGCCACCGGTCCAACGCCCTGCAGAACCTCGCGGACACCACGCACGCGCTCGCCCGCCTGTTCCGCGAGGACATCGTCGTACGGGCGGGCTTCCGGCTCAGCTGCGCGAACGACAGCCGTACGGAGCTCAATCTGCGCCAGGAATGGCAGAGCTGCGTACAGCAACGGCTCGCGGAGGCGGCCGACGAGGGTCTCCTCGCCGCCGGCATCGGACGGCAGCAGGACCTCGCCCGCACGATCGTCGCCGCCACCGTCGGCCTGGTGACCCTGTGCCAGGACAACGCCGAGTGGCTCTCCCCCCACACCGTCACCGGTCTGTGGCGCACCCTGCTGCCGACCCTGACGGCGCCGGAGGCCCTCGCGGGCCTGGAACCGGCGGGCACCGCGGCCGTGATCAGCCGCTCGCTCGCCCCGGTCGGCTGACCGTGGCTCAGAGCGCGCTTCCTCCCGTGGCGTCCACGTACTGGCCGGTGATCCAGCGGGCGTCGTCGGAGACGAGGAACGCGACGATGTCCGCGATGTCGGCCGGCGTCCCGAGCCGGTTGAAGACCGAGTAGGCGGCGAGGGCGGCGCTCGCCTCCGGGGTCGCCCTGCGTCGCGCGTTCATGTCCGTCGCGACGAACCCGGGGGCCACGGCGTTGACCGTGATCCCCCGGGGCCCCAACTCCTTGGCGAGGGCGAGCGTCATCGTGTCGACGGCGCCCTTCGTCATCGCGTAGGTGACGGAGTCGGGGAAGGCGATCCTCGTCGCCGCCGAGGAGACGTTGATGATCCGGCCGCCGTCGCGCAGCCGGCCGAGGCCCCGCTGGATCAGGAACAGCGGGGCCTTCACGTTGATCGCGAACAACCGGTCGAAGACCTCGGTGGTCAGTTCGTGGATGCGGCCGGAGCCGCTGGCGCCCGCGTTGTTCACGAGGATGTCGAACCCGGGCTCCGCGCCGCACTCCACGAGACCGGCGTCCAGCGCCGCGTAGAAGGTGTCCGCGACGTCCGGCGCTTCGAGCTCCGCGCGGAAGGCGAAGGCCCGGCCGCCTTCCTCCTCGATGTGCTGCACCGTCGCGCGCGCGGCGTCGCCGTTGCTGCCGTAGTGCACGGCGACGAGGGCTCCGTCCCTGGCCAGCCGCTCTGCGATGCCTCTTCCGATGCCGCGGCTCGCGCCCGTGACGATCGCGGTCCTACCGGCCAACGCGGACATGTCGGTGGTGCCTTCTTTCGGTTCAGGAACGGTCGAGGAGATTCTGGTACCAGGGCACGTGGGCCGCGAACCCCGCGGTGAAACCCGGTCCCGGGTCACAGCCGAGCTCCCCCCAGGGACGGCCGTCGGCGAACCAGTGGTCGGTGGCCAGCATGGCGAGGTGGTGCCGGCCGAAAGGGTGCCCGGCGAACAGCTCGTGGGCCTCCGCGAGGTCCACCGCCGCCGCCCGGGACCGCCCCGCCCGCCCTTCCAGTAGCTCCTCGCAGGGCGCGAGCAGCTCCGCCACCGGCACCGGCTCGGGATGGTTGACGTAGTACGGGCCCGCCTCCGTCCGCGGCGAGAGCGCCGCGCCGAGCAGGGCGCCCGCCAGGCTCTCCACGTCGATCAGGGAGTGCAGCGAGGCACCGGCGTCGAGCGGGCCGGGCAGCGCCGCGAGCAGCCGGACCAGGCCAGGGATCAGCTGCCGGTCGCCCGTGCCGTACACGAGGTGGGGTCGCAGGACGGCCCCGCCCGCGTCCATGACGTACCGCTCGCCCGCCGCCCGGGTACGGCTGGTCGCCGAGCCGGGAGCCAGTGGCAGCGTGCCGGGGGCGGCCGCCCGGAAAGGACCTCGGCCGTGGACGGAGGCGGTGCTCAGGGCGACGATCCGGGTCACGCCGGCGCGTACGGCCGCGTCGACGAGGGCCCGGGTGCCGTCGTCGTTGACGCTGCGGGCCAGCTCCTCGTCCCCGCCGATCGCCGAGGCGCAGTGGATCAGCACGTCGACGCCCTCGCAGGCCCGGCGCAGCGAGTCGGCGTCCCGGAGGTCACCGGTGACGGACTCGGTCACGGGACCTCCGTCGCGCTCCTCCGTCGCGGGGGCGGGCGGCGGCAGCGGGCGGCGTACGAGCAGCCGGAGGCGGCCGATCTCCGGTCGCGCCACGGCCCGGGCCGCGACCCGCCCGCCGATGAACCCGGTCGTGCCGGTGATCAGAATGCGAGGCCCCATCGTTCCCGTTCCGTTCAACCCGCCAGGCGGCTGCCGAGGCCGCCTCCGACGACCGCCAGGTCGCGGGACGGGGAGGTCAGCTCGCACCGGAACACCTCGTTGCCGTCCTGTCGGCCGAAGACACGGACGGTGGTGGCCGGGGAAGCGGAGGCGGGCACGACCTCGGTCTCGATCCAGCACGGACTGTCGAGCTCCGCGTAGCGCGAGAAGGAGGCCTCCATGACGGTGGGCAGGAAGACGCGGCTCCCGGTCGTCATGGTCGCCGCCTGGCGGGCGGCCTCGAGGAGCACCATTCCCGGTACGTGGTCGTTCGGGCGGCGGAAGAGGGTGGTGTGCTGGGTGTTGATCCGCAGCTGCCACCGGCCGGGCCTGGTAGCCGGGGCCAGGACGACGTCCTTGGAGTTCTCGCGGCCGACGAGGTGCGGGGACACGCCCGGGATGAGCGGGACGGGCCTGCCCAGTGCGGCCATGCGCTCGCCCCGGATCCGGCGGTACGCCAGGGCCGACGTGCAGCGGGCCAGGGCGTTGCCGGTGGCGAGGTGCCGGCCGTCACGGGTGAGCACCATGGTGGTGCGCAGGTTGCGGATGCTGCCGCCGCGACGGGTCAGGTCGGAGCAGACGAGGTCGACGGTGACGTCCGAGGAGAGGCCGTCCACGGCGAGCGCCTCGGGGTCGGCGGCGTAATTGAGGCCCCACATGACGAACTGGTCGTCCACGGGTACCCCCAGTTCGGCATGAGCGACGAGCATAGTGGCCTGGCGTATCGTCTCGGCCACCAGCACGGGGTCGTGCCGGTCCCCTGCGACGGGAGAGAAGAAGGGATGTGTGGCAGGCCAGCGGGCGGATATGGAGAACCGGTTCTCCGTCAACTGTGTCCAGCCCGTGGGGATGATGTCGGCGGGGTCGGCCCGGTGAACGAACTCTCCGGGGACCTGCGTCGTAGCCCCTCGACAGTTCTGATCCATGGATCCCCCTTGCGTCCCGCGCCCCTGGGCGGTGTGTCCGCCCAACATAGAATACGTACAGCCCGGTTTTCTTTTCAATGCTTCACGTCACACGGTGAGCACAGACAGCGAGACAGCAGGAGGCGCCTTGGCGCAGCAAGCGCGTGCAATCAAGACCCGGCGGGCGATCCTGGAGTCGGCCGCCACGGTCTTCGCGGAGCGCGGCTACGAGCGGACGACCATCGGGGAAATCCTGGTGCGCGCCGGGGTGACCAAGGGAGCACTGTATTTCCACTTTGCTTCCAAGGAAGATCTCGCCCTCGGCGTCCTCGATGCCCAGATGCTCGACGAACCGCTGACCCCGCAGCCCATCAAGCTCCAGGAGCTCGCGGACCAGGCCTTCCTGCTCGCTCACCGGCTGCAGCGCGACCCGCTCGTACGGGCAAGCGTCGCACTGGCCCTGGACAGTGGCGCCACCGGAGTCGACCGGGCGGCACCGTTCAAGGCGTGGATCGACCAGGTGTCGGAGATCCTGACGGTCGCGAAGGCCAGAGGGGAGATCCTCGTCCACGTGGACGTGTCGGACACGGCCGAGCTCTTCTCGGGCGCGTACGCCGGGATCCAGACGATGTCCCAGATCCTGCGCGATCGCAACGACCTGACCCATCGGGTCTCGGTGCTGCTCCGGTACCTCCTGCCGAGCATCTGCACCCCCGCCCTGCTCACCAGCCTCGACATGACCGAGGGCCGCGCCCGGCAGCTGGCCGCGGAGTACGACGAGAGCCTGAGACGCCGTGAGGAGTTCTAGTCTCGCGTACACCCTCCGTTAACAAAACCGACCGACCGGTCCTCTGAGCGCCCCGACGTGGAACAGCGTCGGGGCGCTCTGGCGTGATGGCACTGAGTGTGTTTTGCTGAGGGTACTCAGTGCCACAAGCGTGACATCGGTGCCACAAGCGTCTAGGGGAGCTCCACATCATGGGCAAGGACTTCGACCTGTATCGGCCCTCCGAGGAGCACGACATGCTCCGGGAGTCGGTGCGTGCGCTGGCGGAGGCGAAGATCGCGCCGTTCGCGGCCGCGGT